>DASWYX010000114.1:0-5228 GCA_036404755.1 Pseudoduganella sp. | reverse complement strand
GGCCACCGCCGGCGCCAGGGCCCGCGTTGCCGCGGCCCTTGGTGCCGCCGCCTGGTGCGCCACGGCGCTTTTCATCCTGCCACGAGGAGGACACATTGGCCGACTTGATCGACTTCTTGTCGCCGCCCTTCTTGTCGTCCTTCTTCTCGGCGCCCGGTGCGGCTGCGCCGGCAGCGGCCGGCTTCTTGTCCGCCGGCTTGTGCAGCGTGCCTTCGGCCACTTTCGGCTTGGCCGGCGCGGCAGCGGCGGCAGGCGCCGGTTCCGGCGCCTTCATCACGCGGCGCGGCTGGCTCATCATGGCCTTGATCTGGGCCACTTCATCGGCCACGGCCTTGCGTGCGCGCTCGGTCGCTTCCGCGCGTTCCGCCGCTTCCTTCACGGCCACTTCGTGCTTGCGCTTGGCTTCCTCTGCGGCAGCCTGGCGCTTCTTCTCTTCTTCTTCCGCAGCAGCCTTCTGCGCCGCGCCTGCAGCGGCGGCGGCAGCGGCCTTCTCGGCGGCGGCCTTGTCGGCAGCGGCCTTCTTCGCTTCTTCCTCGGCTGCGCGCTGTGCTTCCTCGGCAGCGGCCTTGGCTTGTGCTTCCTTCTCTGCGTCCAGCTTGGCCAGGCGTTCCTGCTTTTCCTTCAGTTCCGCTTCCTGGCGTGCAATCAGCTCGGCCTGGCGGCGCGCTTCCTCGTCGCGGCGTGCGCGTTCGGCAGCGTCGATCACCGGCGCGGACTGGCCGCCGGCCACCACGTCGTCGCGCTGGACGAAGGTGCGCTTCTTGCGCACTTCAACCTGGATGGTGCGCGCCTTGCCGGTGGCGTCAGCCTGCTTGATCTCGGACGTTTCCTTGCGGGTCAGGGTAATTTTCTTCTTCTCGCCCTGCTCCGCGCCCGCGCCGTGGGTGCGGCGCAGGTGCTCCAGCAGCTTGTCCTTATCATCTTTCGACAATGGATCTGACGCCGAACTCTTTTCGACGCCAGCAGAACGCAGCTGCGACAGCAGCAGGTCTGCAGGCATCTTCAGTTCGGTGGCAAATTGGGCTACGTTGTTACTCGCCATTCAGTCCTCTTTTCTTGTGTCTCGGATGATAAAGATTGCTACTTAAGCCTTGGCCGCTTCGGTTGCGTTCCATGCCTTGGCCTGCAGGGCCTTGGCACGGTCGTCGTACTTCGAATCGACCAGCTTCATTTCATCGTCGGACACATTTTCAAATTCATTCGAAATCAGTTCACGTGCACGCTCGCTCGACAGGGCCAGGATGGCGCCGAATTCGTCGTAAGCGAGACCGGCAAATTGCTCCAGCGTCTTGATGCCCGCCAGACCCAGTTTGCCCGCCGTGATGCGGTCCATGCCTTCCAGACCGACCAGCGATTCTTCCATGCCTTCCAGGCCTTCTTCCGAAGCGATAGCCTCGGTCACCAGGGCGTCACGGGCGCGGGTACGCAGCTCGTTGACGGTATCCTCGTCGAAGGCTTCGATTTCCAGCATCTCCGAGATCGGCACGTAAGCGATTTCTTCCAGGCTGCTGAAGCCCTCTTCCACCAGGATGTCGGCCACTTCCTGGTCCACATCCAGCTTCTCCATGAACAGGGTGCGCACGGCGGCGGTTTCGGCGGCGATCTTGTCGGCCGATTCCTCGGCGGTCATGATGTTGATCTTCCAGCCGGTCAGCTCGGATGCCAGGCGCACGTTCTGGCCGGAGCGGCCGATCGCGATTGCCAGGTTTTCCTCGTCGACCACCACGTCCATCGCGTGCTTGTCTTCATCGACCATGATCGAGGTCACGTTGGCCGGAGCCAGCGCGCCGATCACGAACTGCGCCGGGTCTTCCGACCACAGCACGATGTCCACGCGCTCGCCGCCCAGTTCCGCGGTCACGGCCTGCACGCGCGAGCCGCGCATGCCGACGCAGGTACCGATAGGATCGATACGCTTGTCGTTGGTGTGCACGGCGATCTTGGCGCGCACGCCGGCGTCGCGGGCGGCGGATTTGATCTCCAGCATGCCCTGCTCGATTTCCGGCACTTCCAGCTCGAACAGCTTCATGATGAACTCTGGCGCGGTGCGCGACAGGATCACCTGCGGGCCGCGCATATTGCGGTCCACGCGCAGGATGTAGGCGCGCACGCGGTCGCCGATACGCAGGTTCTCTTTCGGGATCATCTGGTCGCGCGGCAGGCGCGCTTCAATCTTGCCCGATTCAACGATGGCGTCACCGCGCTCCATGCGCTTGATGGTGCCGGTTACCAGCGCGTCGCCGCGCTCCAGGAAGTCCTGCAGGATCTGCTCGCGCTCTGCGTCGCGCACTCGCTGCAGCACGACCTGCTTGGTGTCCTGCGCGAAGCGGCGGCCGAATTCCACGGATTCGATCGGCTCTTCGATATACTCATCAACTTCGATGTCCGGAATCTGCTCGCGGGCTTCGAACAGCAGCACTTCCTGGTCAGGCAGCTGCAAGCCGGCCTCGTCGGGCACCACGTGCCAGCGGCGGAAGGATTCGAACTCACCGGATTCGCGGTCGATCGAAACGCGAATATCGACTTCGCCTTCATAGCGCTTCTTCGTGGCTTGCGCCAGCGCGAATTCGAGCGCGCCAAAGACCACGTCCTTGTCGACGTTCTTTTCGCGCGCCAGCGCATCAACCAATAACAAAACTTCGCGACTCATGCTTTGCGGCTCCTAAAATCCACCTGTGGCACCAAACGTGCCTTATCAATGTCCGCGAGCGTGAAATTCAGCACCGCCGGACCATCTTTACCTTCAAATTCAATACCCAGTTGCTCGCCCTCCGGCTCCGTCAGGATGCCCTGGTAGGACTTGCGGTTCGCCGTGCCGGGGATGGCCATGCGCAGCTTGACGATGGCTTCATTGCCGGCAAATCGGACGAAGTCGCTGAACTTGCGCAGCGGCCGGTCCAGGCCGGGCGACGAGATCTCGAGGCGCTCATACGGCACATTCTCGACCGTCAGCACGTGCGACAGCTGGTGGCTCACCGTGGCGCAGTCTTCTACCGTGATCGGACCTTTTTCCTCGGCGTCTTCCGCGCTGAAATCGATGAACACGCGCAGCAATCCGCGCTCGGCCCGTTCGAAATCAACCATTTCGTAGCCCAGGCCCGATACGGTTTTTTCAATCAATTCAGGCAATTGCAAGGAAAAATCTCCGAATACTCAAAACGGTTCAACCAAAAAAAAATGGGCAACTGCCCATCTTTTTGCACTACAGCCAGATGAAAGCACCCTTCAGCAAAACATCTTGCGAAGAACTTTTACTAGGCTGCTCATTATAGCGCCTTATTGACTTCGCTGCAATGCCGCATACCACATTGCGGGACTTACAACAATGCCAAACCGAAACCGAAACCCTGGATCAGACCCTGATCGGTAGCGGTCGCGGGCCAGGCCCTTGGGCCTGACCCGAATTTAGGTTTCAGCCCTTCCGGCGCCGCGGCATCCCATGATCCATGGCGCCCCCGCGCTGCTGGCCGCCGCGGCGCTGCTGCTGGCCATGTCCGGCGAAGCCGAAAGTCGTCTGCAGCGGATCCGGCTGGCGCGGACCCTTGCCCTTGCCCTTGTTGCCGCCGCCACTGCCCTGGCGCTGGTCGCCAAAGCCCGCTGGTCCACCGTGGCCGCCGTGACCGCCATGGCCACCGCCGCCGCCACCGAAGCCACCGCGGCCGGCGCCGAAGAACGCGCCCTGACCCTGATTGCGGCCGCCGCGCGGCGCCACCGGGAACGGATCGGCATTCTTGTTGCTCACGTCCATGCGGTTGCCGTTCGGCTCGCGTTCACGCTTGTTGCCGCCGCCCTGCTGCGGCTTCTTCTGCTCGCCGCCGCCCGAGGCTTCCTTCTTGAAACCAACCGCCGCGAGCAGGTCGCGCACGGAATTCTCTTCCATTTCTTCCCAACGGCCGCGCTTCAGGTTGCTCGGCAGGGTCAGCGCACCATAGCGGGTACGGATCAGTCGCGAAACGGTCAGGCCGATCGCTTCGAACATGCGGCGCACCTCGCGGTTACGGCCTTCGCCGATCACCACGCGGTACCACTTGTTGACGCCTTCGCCGCCGCCATCCGCGATCTTGGAGAACTGGGCCATGCCGTCTTCCAGCTCGACGCCGGACAGCAGCTTCTGGCGCATGCCCTCTTCCAGCTCGCCCAGGGTACGCACGGCGTACTCGCGGTCGATGTTGTAGCGCGGGTGCATCAGGCGGTTCGCCAGGTCACCGCTGGTGGTGAACAGCAGCAGGCCTTCCGTGTTGAAGTCGAGGCGGCCAACGGCCAGCCACTTGCCTGCTTTCATCGTCGGCAGGCGGTCGAACACGGATGGACGGCCATCCGGGTCGTCGTGCGACACGATTTCGCCGGCCGGCTTGTGATAGACCAGCACGCGCGGCGGCTTCTTGCTTACCTTGCGCTGGATCAGCTTGCCGTTGATGCGCACGGCGTCGGTCGGCAGGATGCGCTGGCCGATGTGGGCCGGCTCGCCGTTCACCGACACGCGGCCGGCAATGATCAGCTCTTCCATATCGCGGCGCGAGCCCAGGCCGGCTTCCGCCAGCACCTTGTGCAGCTTGGGCGCGTCGTCTTCCGCGGTCAGGTCGCGGCGCACCGGCTTCGGCTGCTGCTTGCCCTTGGCGCCATCTTCACGGTCGAAGTCTTCCGATGTGACGAAGGAGAACACGGCATCCGCTTCGGAGGCCTTGTCCTTGTGCTTCATCTTGTTGCCGAAGGCGCCCGGCACACGCTGCTTCTGGCCGTGCTGGCCCTGGCCTTGCTGGCCACCCTGCGCCTGCTGGCCGCCATGGGTCTGCTGGCCGGGCTGGCCTTCGCCATGCTGCTGGCCGTGCTTGCCCTTCTTGTTTTTGTGCTTGCCATGCTTCTTGCCGTGGCGGTCGCCCGGCACGCTGGTCGGCCACACGCCTTCACCTGCCGGTGCACCTGCGTCAGCGCCTGCTTCCGTGGCGGACGTCGCGGTTGCGCCTTGCTCGGCAGCGCCGGCCTGTACGGCTTCGGACGCGGCGCGCTCAGCGTCACGCAGGGCGCGCTGCTCGCGCATCTGGCGCGGACCGCGCGGCGTGCGCGCTTTCCTGCCGCCATCATGAGCGGCTTCAGCGCCGGACGCGTTACCCTCAGACTCGGCGGCGCCGGTCGTGCGGGCGGACGCGCTTTCGCGGCCGGCGGCCGGTGCGGCTTCCTGCACGGCGCCAGCGTTGCCATCGGCAGCCTTGCGGCGGGCCGAAGCAGCC
>DASWYX010000113.1:0-14286 GCA_036404755.1 Pseudoduganella sp. | reverse complement strand
GCCTGGCTGGGCTTCCGCACGCGCCTGGTGCCTTATGAGGTGCAGCCCAGGATGGCGGGCAGCACCAAGTTTCCGCTGCGCCGCCTGATTGAACTGGCGTCGCTGGGGATCACCTCGTTCTCGATGAAGCCGCTGCGCTTCGTCTCCATCGCCGGCGCCCTGGTGTCGCTCGGCGCCTTGAGCTACGGCTTGTACATCCTCGTTGAGACGCTGGTGGTGGGCAATCCGGTATCCGGCTGGGCCACGCTCGCTTCGGCCATCATGCTGCTGTCCGGCATTCAATTGCTGTGCCTTGGCGTGATTGCCGAATACCTGGGACGGGTCTTTGAAGAGTCCAAGCAGCGGCCCTTGTATGTGCTGGACGAATGTACTGACCATAGCCGGCTGGGCCGGCCAGAAGCGGTGTTGAAAGCTATGCCGTGAAGACTGTCATCATCAATGCTGATGACATAGGAATGCATCCGGCCATCGACGATGGCGTAGCGGCCCTGGTCGCGCAGGGGGTGGTGACGGCGGCCAGCGTGATGGCCCTGGGTAAGCCCGACCGCCACGCGCTAAACGTGATGCGCAACTGCGGCGCCAGCCTTGGCCTGCATCTGGACTTCACGAGCAGCCTGGCGCATGCGCAGCAGCACAGCGACCGGACAGTCGCCACCACGATCCTTGCCGCCTGGAGCGGCCGTCTGGACCGCCAGCGCACGCGCGAGGCGATCCGCTACCAGTTGCATCGCTACCAGGAGCTGACCGGCGCCTTGCCGGAGTTCGTGGACGGCCATGAACACGTGCACCAGTTTCCCGTCATACGTGAAGCGCTGTTCGAAGTGCTGGCCGAAGCAGCGCCGGGGCGGCAGATCTGCATCCGCAATACGCTGCCCCTGTGCTGGCGCGGGGGCAAGGCGGCACTGATAGCCGCCCTGGGGGCTGGCCGCACCCTGCGCCTTGCCCAGGGGGCAGGCTATTACTACAACACGGATTTCTACGGGGTTTACGATCTTTCGCCGCAAGCGGACCTGGGCCGCCAATGGCGCAACTGGTTCGCCTCCCAGCGCGTGTCGGCCGCACTGGCCATGTGCCATCCAGCCTCGGTGGCGCGCAGCCTGGAGCCTTTCCGGCTGCGTGAATTCCTTTTCCTTGGCAGCGCCCATTTCTCGGACCTGCTGGCCGAATTCCAGATCCGGCCCATGCCGTGGTCAGAGGTTTAGCGCGCCCCGCCACAGGGCCTTGTCCACTTAACGCCTACTTGACAAGCCCTTTGCTAGCTTAGGTCGAAACAAACGACCCCGGTAACCATACCGTGAAGACGGTCATAATCAACGCTGATGATATCGGCATGCACCCGGCAATAGACGACGGGGTGGCGGCGCTGGCGGCGCAGGGTGTGGTGACTGCGGCCAGTGTGATGGCGCTCGGCAATCCGGATCGCCGCGCCCTGGATGTGATGCGCCAGTGCGGCGCCAGCCTGGGCCTGCACCTGGATTTCAGCAGTCCCCTGGCGCATGCGCCCCAGCACAGCGCCCACACTTTCACCACGACAATGTTCGCCGCCTGGACCGGACGTCTCGACCACAAGCGCACCCGCAAGGCGATCCGCTACCAGATCACGCGCTACCAGGAACTGACGGGCAGCCAGCCCGAGTTCGTCGACGGCCACCAGCGCGTGCACCAGTTTCCCGTGATCCGCGAAGCGCTGTTCGAGGAACTGGCCGAGGCCATGCCCGGCCGGCCGCTGTGCATTCGCAGCACGGCGCCGCAGGTCTGGCGCGGCCCGCGCGCGGCCCTGGCAGCCCTGGGTTCGGGCGCCCTGCAGCGGCTGGCGCGGCGCGCGGGCTATTCCTACAACACGGATTTCTACGGGGTGTACAGCCAGTCCAGCGGGACCGACCTGGCGCTCCGGTGGCGCGGCTGGTTCGCCTCGCAGCAGGTATCGGGCGCACTGGCGATGTGCCATCCGGCGTCGTCGGCGCGCACGCTGGAGCCCTTCCGCCTGCACGAATTCGCTTTCCTGGGCGGGCCGCAATTTGCGGAATTGATGGCGGAATACGACGTGCGGCCCATGCCCTGGTGGCGCGTCTAGCTCTCCAGGATGCGGATCGCTTCGCGCGCCAGCTCGATCGCCTGTTCTTCCATCGCAATGCCGCCTTTGAGCAGCAAATAGTGCAGCTGGCGGGCCTTGGTATCGGCCCCGGTGGCAAAGTCGCGCGTCTCGAAGCTGCGATAGAGGGCGAGTCGCTCCTCGTGCATGGCCAGGTGGCGCTTCATTTCTTCCTGCAGGCCGGCCGGCCCCACGGCCGCTTCGGCGCGCAGGCGCACCATCAGTGCATCGCGCAGGTGGCGCGGTCCTTCGCTCTCGCCGATCCAGCGCTTGAGTTCCGCGACGCCGGCCGGCAGCACGCGGTAGGCGCGCTTGCGGCCGCGGCCCGTCTCGGCCGGCAGGGACTCGATCCAGCCGGCCTGTTCCAGCCGCGCCAGTTCGCGGTAAATCTGCTGGTGGGTGGCATGCCAGAAGTAGCCGATGGACTTGTCAAAGCGCCGGGCCAGTTCGGAGCCGGAGCCGGCTCGTTCGCAGAGAGAAGTCAACAGCGCGTGGGGCAAGGACATAGGCAGGAAACAATGTGCAAATGCTCACATCTTGCCGTAGTGGTCGAGATCGTACAAGCCACAGATGTTTATGCAACCAGTTGCAAAGAAAATCGAACGGTCGTATATTTATGCAACCAGTTGCACAAACAAGGATCCCGCCATGACTGCCTACCCACACCTGCTGTCCCCGCTCGACCTGGGCTTCACCACGCTGAAAAACCGTGTCCTGATGGGCTCGATGCACGTTGGCCTGGAGGAAATGCCGAATGGCTTCGAACGCATGGCGGCCTTCTACGCCGAGCGCGCCCGGGGCGAAGTGGGCCTGATGGTCACCGGCGGCATTTCGCCGAACGAGGCGGGCCGTCCCTGGGCGGCGGGCGCCAAGCTGACCACGGAAGACGAAGCGAAGCAGCATCGCATCGTCACCGAAGCCGTGCACGCGGCGGGCGGCAAGATCGCCATGCAGATCCTGCACTTTGGCCGCTACGCCTACCACGACAAGCTGGTGGCGCCGAGCGCCCTGCAGGCGCCGATCAACCGCTTCGAGCCGAATGAGCTGTCTTCCGACGAAGTGGAACAAACGATCCAGGACTTCGTCAACTGCTCCGCCCTGGCCCAGTTCGCGGGCTACGACGGCGTGGAAATCATGGGCTCCGAGGGATACCTGATCAACGAATTCATCGCCGCCCGCACCAACCACCGCGACGACGAATGGGGCGGCAGCTACCAGAACCGCATCCGCTTCCCGCTGGAGATCGTGCGCCGCGTGCGCGAGCGCGTGGGCCGCAACTTCATCATCATCTACCGCCTGTCCATGCTGGACCTGGTGGAAGGCGGATCCACGCTGGAGGAAGTGGTGCAGCTGGCGCAAGCCATCGAAAAGGCGGGCGCCACCATCATCAACACCGGCATCGGCTGGCACGAAGCGCGCATCCCGACCATCGCGACCAAGGTGCCGCGCGCCGGCTATGCCTGGGTGACCAAGCAACTGATGGGCAAGGTCGGCATCCCGCTGGTCGCCACCAACCGTATCAACACGCCGGAAGTGGCTGAGGGGCTGCTGGGCGAAGGCGCGTGCGATATGGTGTCGATGGCGCGCCCCTTCCTGGCCGACCCCTTCTTCATGCAGAAGGCGCGCGAAGGCCGCGCGGACGAAATCAATACCTGCATCGGCTGCAACCAGGCTTGCCTCGATCACACTTTCGGCGGCAAGCTGACTTCCTGCCTGGTGAACCCGCGCGCCTGCCATGAAACGGAGCTGGTGATCGAGCCGGCCGTGTCGAAAAAACGCATCGGCGTGGTGGGCGCGGGACCGGCGGGCCTGAGCTTCGCCGTCACCGCCGCCGAGCGTGGGCACGACGTGGTGCTGTTCGATTCCGCTGCCGAGATCGGCGGCCAGTTCAACGTGGCCAAGAAAGTGCCGGGCAAAGAGGAATTCCATGAAACGCTGCGCTACTTCCGCCGCCAGATCGAGCTGAAAGGCGTGGACCTGCGGCTGAACACGCGTGCCGACGTCGCCACGCTGGCGCAAGGCTGCTTCGATGAAATCGTGCTAGCCACCGGTGTCACGCCGCGCAAGCCCGATATCGCCGGTATCGACCACCCGAAAGCCCTGGGCTACCTGGACGTGCTGCGCGACGGCAAGCCAGTCGGCAGGCAGGTTGCCGTGATCGGCGCCGGCGGCATCGGCTTCGATGTCAGCGAGTACCTGACGCACGAAGGCGAAAGCGGCGCCCTGAATCCCAAGAAGTTCTACGCCGAATGGGGCATCGACACGCAGTACGCCGAGCGTGGCGGCCTGCGCCAGCCGGAGGTGGAAACGCCGCCGCGCAAGGTCTATCTGTTGCAGCGCAAGTCCAGCAAGGTGGGCGATGGCCTGGGCAAGACCACGGGCTGGATCCACCGCACGGGCCTGAAGGCGCGCCGCGTGGGCATGAGCTCCGGTGTGAACTACGAGCGCATCGACGATGCCGGCCTGCACGTGACGGTGGATGGCGAAGCGCAGGTTCTGCCGGTCGATAACGTGATCATCTGCGCCGGCCAGGAGCCGCTGCGCGAACTGCAGCAAGGCCTGCTGGACGCTGGCTGCAAGGTGCACCTGATCGGCGGTGCGGACGTTGCCGCCGAACTGGATGCGAAACGCGCCATCAACCAGGGCACGCGCCTCGCCGCGGCCATTTGAGGAGAACTGCATGAACCTGCATCCAGCCGTCGCGAAGTCGCTGGACCTGTGGCATTCGATGGTCGCCAGCGGCGACCTGGCCCGCCTGCCTGAAATCGTGCGTGCGGACGCTGTCTTCCGCTCGCCGATGGCGCATACGCCTTACGAAAGCGCGGCCGCGGTCGTGATGATCCTGAACGCCGCGCTGCGTACCTTCGAAGACTTCAGGTACCACCGCGAACTCGCCAGCGAAGATGGCCTGAACGTGGTGCTGGAATTCAGCGCCCACGTCGGCGGCAAGGAACTGAAAGGCATCGACTTCATCCGCTTCGATGAGGAAGGCCGCATCGCCGACTTCGAAGTCATGGTGCGCCCCATGAGCGGCCTGCAGGCGCTGGGCGCCGCCATGGCCGCCCGCGTCGGCGCTCACCTGCAGGCGCTGAAGGCTTAACGGTTCGTCAGCGTCACGCCGGCGGCGACCAGCAAGCCGCCGGTCACCATCGAGGCCAGCACCTGCTCGCCCAGCACCAGCGCCGCCAGCGTGATGCCGAAGACGGGCACCAGGTTGTTGAAGACGGCCGCACGCGACGGGCCGATGGCCTTCACGCCCTCGTACCACCACACGAATCCGATCACCGTGCCGAAGGCGCCGAGATAGGCGACCGAGGCGCCGACCTTCCAGTCCACCATGCTCCAGTCGACCGAGCCGAATTCGCGCGAGGCGCCCAGCAGCAGGAACAACAGTCCCCACAGCGCCGCGTAAGTCGTGGCGGCCAGCGGCGTCAGGCCTTTCAGTGCGGCGCGGCCGACGATGGTGTAGGCCGCCCAGGAAGATGCCGCCGTCAGCATGAACATTTCACCGGTGCCGAAGGACTGGCTGATGTCGTGCAGCGCCTGCAGCGGCTCGCCGCGCGTGATGACGATGGCCGCGCCGACGAAAGCGATGGCGATGCCGCCCCATTTCAGGCCGGTAAGCCGTTCGCGCATGATGACCGCTGCCGCCAGCGCCGTGACGATGGGGTTCAGCGCCACGAACAGGGCCGAGCGGCCCGCAGGCATATGGCCCAGGGCCGTGAAGAAGCAGAAGTTGTAGAGGAAGATGCCGGTCAGGCCCAGCGCCGCCGTGGCGCCGATCTGCTGGCCCGTCAAACGCGGCAGGCCGCCTTCGCGCTTCCACGCCAGCACCAGCAGCAGCGCCGCCGCGATGGCGAAGCGCAGCGACGCAGCCGTCATCGGCGGCAGGGCGTGCGAGGCGATGCGTCCTGCGATGAAAGTGCCACCCCAGATAAAGGTGGTCATTACAAGCTTTGCATAGATGGTTTTCATTTTTGATCTTGCGGGCTGGCTTCGGAGCTTATACATTAATGCTAATCCCGACTCATGGAAAAATGAGGAAATACTCATGACCTTCACCCAGCTGGAAATCTTCGCCCTGGTGGCGGAATTGCGCGGCTTCACTTCCGCCGCCCTGCGCCTGGGCGTCAGCCAGTCCGCCGTGTCGCACGCCATCAAGTCGCTGGAGCAGGAACTGGGCGCGCAACTGATCACCCGCCAGCAGGCGGTGATCGAGGTGACGGAACTGGGCCAGCGCCTGCTGGTGCGAGCGCGCGAGATCCTGGGGCTGGCCGAAGCCATGCGCCAGGAAGTGTCGGCCGCCAGTGGCCTGAACAAGGGCCTGCTGCGCATCGGCTCCTTCGGCCCCACGTCTTCGCTGCGCCTGCTGCCCATCATCCTGGACGTCTACCATCGCCGCTATCCGAACATCGAAGTGCGCATCGACGAAGCCACGGATGCCGATACCCTGCAGGCCATCCAGGACCGGCGCGTGGACGTCGGCTTCATCAGCCTGCCGGACGACCGTTTCGACACCGTGGAGCTGGTGGAGGACCAGATGATGGCCCTGCTGCCGGTCAGCCATCCGCTGGCCAGGCAAAAGGCGGTGTCGGTGCATGACCTGCTGCCGCTGCCCTTCGTCAGCCCCGAGCAAAGCTGTGCGGCGCCCGTGGAAGCCGCATTTGCCGCCGAAGGCCTGTGCCCGCAGGTGCGCTACCGCATGACGCAGGTGTTGACGGTGCTGGGCATGGTGGAACGCGAGGCGGGCTTCTCCTGCACCGCCGAACTGGCGCTGCCGATTGATGTGGCGCGCACTTATCCGGGCGTGGCGGTGCTGCCTTTCGATCCGCCGATCCGGCGCCGCGTGGGCCTCGGCCTGCGCAACCTGGCGCAGGCTTCGCCGGCCACCAAGGCCTTCGTCGAAATCGCGCGCGAGGTGTGCCGCTCAGCACAGCGCGAACAGGCGGGCAAACGCCAGGACGCTGCCCGGCTCCAGCATCGCGGTAAAAGCCCAGCCACTGAGTATGCTTGACACGGCGGCTGTGCATAACAGCACGACTTGTTCACAGCGATTCATGGCGCCTCCTATGCCGTTTGCAGGCGCGCCAGCGCGCGGTCGTCGATAGGCCAGTGCAGCGCGGCCGCCGCCAGGCCGACCGCCACGGCGGCGATCCACACCAGCTCGTAGGAGTGGGTGGCGTCGTACACCACGCCGCCCAGCCACACGCCGAGGAAGCCGCCCAGCTGGTGTCCCACGAAGACAAGGCCGAATAGCGTGGAGATGTAGCGCACGCCGAACACCTGGCTCACCAGCCCGTTCGTCAGCGGCACGGTGCCGAGCCAGGTCATGCCCATCACAAAGGCGAACACGTAGACGCTGGCCTCGCTCAGCGGCGCGCTGACGAACAGCGCCATCGCCGCGGCGCGCAGCAGGTACAGCCAGGCCAGCAGGTGCTTGCGCCGGTACTGGGTGCCGAGCTGTCCGCACAGGTAGGTGCCGGCCACATTCGCCAGCGCGACGATGGCCAGCGCGGCCACGCCGACATTGGCCGAAAAGCCTTTGTCCAGCAGGTAGGCGGGGAAGTGGCCGGCGATGAAGGCCAGCTGGAAGCCGCAGGCGAAGAAGCCCGCGTTCAGCAGCCAGAAGCCGCGGTGCCGCATCGCCTCGCGGATCGCCGTGCCCATCGACGCCGCCTCGCCGGCTGCCCTAGATGCACCGGCGCCATCTGCGATGGCGGCGCTGTCGTCCAGGGGCATGGCGAGCGTCGCGGCGAGGGCCAGCACGAACGCGACTGCGATCAGCGCGCCCATCCAGCCCACGCTGCCGATCAGCCCCTGGGCCGCCGGCACCATGGCGAACTGCCCCACCCCGCCGACCGCTCCGGCCAGCCCTAAAGCCCAGCTGCGCCGCGCCGCCGGCACAAGCCGGTTCAGCGCACCATACACGGTGCCGAACGAGGTGCCCGCCAGCGCCATGCCGATCATCACGCCGCCGGACAAGGCCAGCTGCGTGCTGCTGCCCGCATGCGCCATCAGGTACAGTCCCGCCGCGTACAGCAGGCAGCCCCCCAGCAGCACCCGGCGCGAGCCGAAGCGGTCGGCCAGCATGCCGGTCAAGGGCTGCATTAATCCCCATACGAGGTTCTGCAGCGCGATGGCCAGGGCGAAATCCTCGCGTCCCCAACCCCGTTCGGAAGTCATGGGCAGCATGAACAGGCCCTGCACGTGGCGCATGCCCAGCGCCAGTCCCATGATGACGCCGCCGCACAGCACGGCGGCTAGTGGTGATCTCGTGAATTTCATCGATGCTCTCCAGGAATCAATGCCTACCGAGCATAGCGGCCGCTGCAGCGTATGCGCCAACGTTGTTTTAGCATGACATCCATGCGTTTTCCGCATGGGTAGGATGCATAAACAGCGTTGGCGCACGGCGCATCCTGGGCGCAGAATGAAGCCATCGAAGGAGCAAGCCATGAATATGCTGATGACATTGCAGGCCCGTCAAACGGCCTCGCTGGCGCCCGAGGGCAAGGTGCGCGTGCGCTGCCTGCGCGGCATCCTGTGGATCGTGGGGCAGCGCGACGGCGAGGACCGCGTGCTGGAAGCGGGAGAGAGCGTGATGCTGGGCGCGCAGCGCCACTATCTGTCGAGCGTGCGGCGCGACGACGCGGTGTCCTTCGAACTCAGGCCGCAGCAGCCGGCGTCACAGCCCGGCGTGCTGGCGCGATTCGGGCAGCGCCTGCGCCAGCTCCTCTGAGGTGGATGCCAGCTGCTGCACCAGCCAGTCGCGGAATACCGCCACTTCGGCACGCGGCGCAGGCTCGGCTTGCAGCAGCCAGTAGCTGTAATCCGGCACGGCGCGCCGGCGCGCATGCTGCGCCACCAGGCGGCCATCCTTCAGCAGCGGCAGGATCAGGGGCACGCGGCCCAGCGCCACGCCGTGTCCTTCAACGGCGGCCTGGATCAGCTGGTCGTACTGGTTGAACTGCAGCGTGCCGCGCGGCTTGCGCGCCAGGCCGAAATCGTCCAGCCATTGCGCCCAGTGCAGCCAGGGGCGGCGGCGATCGTCCAGGTCCAGCAGCACCTGCGCCAGCAGCCCCTCATCACCGGTGAAGGCGCCGGCGGCGACAGCGGGACTGGCCACCGGCACCACATCCTCATGGAAGAGATGAATCGCATGCTCCGGCGCCGCCGCGGTGGGACTGTAGCGGATCGCCAGGTCGACATCTTCCTGTGCCAGGTCCATCACGCGGTTGGTGGCGGCCACGCGCACATCGATGTCCGGATGCGTGCCGAGGAAGGCGCCCAGGCGCGGCAGGATCCACAGCGATGCCACGCCCACGCTGGCCGACACCGTCACCGGCCGCGCGCGGCGTTCGCTGCGCAGCGATTCGGCCAGCTCGCCCAGCCTGTCCATCCAAGGCGACGCCAGGCGAAACAACTGCTCGCCCGCCGGCGTCAGGCTGATGCTGCGGTTACTGCGCGTGAACAGCCGCGCGCCGAGACGTTCTTCCAGCGACTGGATCTGGCGGCTCACGGCCGATTGCGTCAGGCATAGGTCCTCGGCCGCAGCGGTGATGCTGAGCCGCCGCGCGGCCGCGACAAAGCCGCGCAAGGCATCCAGCGGCGGCAGCGAAACAAGCGGGTGCGGCATGCAATCTCCTCATGCAAGCCGCAGCGTCTGCTACGGCCTCAACTCATGTGGATGATTGTAGATCATGCGGCGCCAGCATGCGCGCACGCGCGCGGCGAAACGACTTTCCTTAGGTCGGCTTGGCCACCATCAGGTAGAACACGGCCACGAAGGCGAAGAAGGCGGGGATGCCGAGCAGTACCCAGGCGCGGAAGTAGCGCCCAAACAGAGGCGGCAGCGGTGCGGCTTCGTGGGCGGCGACGGCGGCCACGTCGCGCATGCGCATTTGCAGCCAGACCACGGGCAGCCAGCATAGCAGCGATACCAGGTAGAGGGCGATCGACCACGTCAGCCAGCGGCTGTTCAGCGGGAAGCCGGCCAGATGCACGAGATAGAAGCCCGTGACCGGCTGGGCGATCATGGTGGTGGCGGTGAAGAGCCAGTCGGCGATGACGACAATGCGGGCGACCGTGGCGATGGCGCTGATGTTGCGGCTGACGACGGCGAACAGCAGGTACCACGCGGAGCCGATGCCCGTGCCGAACAGGAAGGTCGAGGACAGGATGTGCAGCCATTTGACGATCAGGTAATCCATCACTCCCTCTCCAGTTCATACAGCAGCCAGATGGCGGCCATCATCGGCAGGTTCTTGCTGAGCGGTCCATACGGGTGGTACAGGAATTCCGGCAGCTTGAACGCGATCAGCACGCTGTAGAAGCCGATCAGCGCGAGCTGGGCCAGCCACAGCCAGCGGCGCTGGCGGCGTGGCAGCGCCAGGGTGCCGAGACCGAAGGCCAGATCGAGGGCGGATGCGCCATACAGCAGCAGCGGCGCCATTGCGGCAGGCATGCCGCTGCGCGTCAGCAGGGCATAACTGTCCGCCGCCGGATAAATGAAGGCGGAAACGATGGCAGTCCAGATCCACACGATGGCGATGCTTGCGCGCAGCATCGGCAGCAGCCAGCCGAGTTGCGCGACGCGGCGCTCCGTGCGCGGATGGCGGATGAAGCTGGCCACGTCGCGCGGTGCGCGTCCCAGCAGCACAGTCAGCGGGCGCGGATCGGCGGTGTTGCCGCGGGCGAGCATGTCCAGCGCATCGGGCGAGAGCGGACTGCCGGGCAGGCGCGCCGCCAGCAAGGCGGCCAGCCGGGCCAGCCACTCGGGCAGACGCAGCACGCGCAGCCTGCCCAGGCCCATGGCGCTGCGCAGCGCGGCCAGGTAATCGGTGAACTCCATTGCGCGCGGTCCCACCAGAGGCAGCCGCGCACAGGCCGGGGCTTCGGCGACCAGCGCCGCAAGCGCGGCCACCACATCGTCGATATGCACCGGTTGCACCTGTTGCGGCGCGCTGCCGAAGCGCAGCACGAAGGGCATCGTCGCGACGGTGCGGAACAGGCGCGCGCTGGCGCCGTTCGGGCCATAGACCAGGGACGGCATCACGATGCAGGAAGGCAGCGGCAAGGTGGCCAGGAAATCGTCCGCCTCTTTCTTGCTGCGGTGATAGGCCGTGCGCGCGTCTTCGTCCGCACCCAGGGCCGAGACCTGCACGACGAATTGCACGCCCGCATCGGCGCAGGCGGCGAACAGCGCGCGTGGCCCCGCACTGTGCAGCGCTGCAAAAGTTTGCCCATGGGATTCGCGGAAAATGCCGACCGTGTTGACCACCACGTCCACGCCGCTCAGGCGCGCCAGCCACTGCGATTTTTCGGTATCGTGAGCCAGGTCAGCGAGGACAAAGCCAATGCGCGGATTGGCGCACGGTTTGCGGCCGGCCGCCAGCACGCGGTGGCCCTGGGCCAGCAGGGCGGCGGCGAGATGCGATCCGATGAAGCCTGTGGCGCCGGTGAGCAAGACGAGCATGCGCTTCCTCCTTCCGGCACCGACATTACACGAAAAAGGAAAATCGCAATGGACACTTGGAGCAAAACCATGCACAGGGCGGTACTGCCCGGCGTCCTTTCCAGCGTGGCGTCAACGGCCGTGCTGGCGCTGTGCGGCAAGCGCGAAGCGGGCAGCATGTTTGCCGGCGTGAACGCCATCAGCCACTGGCTGTGGGGCGACCGCGCCATGCGCCGCGACGGCCCGTCGCTGCAACACACGGTGGTGGGTTACCTGATCCATCACGCGAGCGCGATGTTCTGGGCCACGCTGTTCGAGCGCAGCTGCGCGAAGGTGCTGGACAAGCAGGATCCCGTTGCCACGGCCGCCACGGCGGCAGCGGCGACCGCGGTTGCCTGCTTTACCGATTACCAGCTCACGCCGCCGCGCTTGCGGCCCGGCTTCGAGGAACGCCTGTCGCGCTCCTCGCTGGCGCTGGTGTACGCGGCCTTCGGCATCGGCCTGGCCGCGGGCGCCATCATGAGCCGGCGCGATCAGGCGCGGTAGCGCGCTGCCGGCTCGTTGCGCGACAGGTTGGGGCCCATCGCCAGGCGCGCGGCGTTGAAGCGGTCCCACTCGCCGGCGTCGGGCAGCGAGGGGATCGTCACCACTTCCCACTGGTCGAGGCCGGACAGCGCGGCATCGACCAGGTCATCCGCCTTCATCACGATCTGGTTCGGCAGGTGCTGCACAGGCACGCCGGCCTTGTCCCAGAACGGGGTCTCGATGGCGCCCGGCAGCACGGCCTGCACGCGCACGCCCTTGGCGCCCAGTTCATGGTGCAGCGACTGCGTGAACGCCAGCACGAAGGCCTTGGAGCCGCCGTACACGCCGTTCAGCACTTCCGGTGCGACCGCCACGATGGAGGCGATATTGATGATGGTGCCGCTGCCGGCGTTGCCGAAGCGCGGCGCCACGGCGTGCGTGAGACGGGTCAGGGCCTTGACGTTGATGTCGATCATGGCGTCCATCTGGTCGATGTCCGATTCGGCCAGCTTGGCGGTGGCGCCCAGGCCTGCGTTATTGACCAGCATCGTGATCTTTTCGTCATCGGCCAGGCGCTTGGCGACGCGCGCCAGCTGTTCGGCGTTGGCCAGGTCGGCGGACATGGTCTCGACCTGCACGCCGTATTTGCTGTGCAGCTCGGCGGCCAGCACGGCCAGCTTTTCGCTATTGCGGGCGACGAGGACGAGGTTGTGGCCGCGGCGGGCCAGGCGGTCTGCATATACGGCGCCGATGCCGGTGGATGCGCCGGTGATCAGCGCGGTCTGGGTGGTTGCCATGGGATTGCTCCTGAAAAATTAAGTTGACATTGGCAGTGTAGAGCCCTAAATTGAGTCCCATTGGACGTATTTCCCTCAATTTGGGTCATCATGAGCAAACGCATCGGCATTTTGGTCTATCCGCGCTTCCAGGTGCTCGACCTGGTCGCCACCACCGTTTTCGAGCTGGCCAACGTCATCACGGGCAAGCCCTTGTACGAAACCACGCTGTTGTCCGAGCAGGGCGGCAATGTGCTTAGCTCCTCGGGCGTGCCGGTGGCCACCGAGGCGTTCGGCCATGAGGATTTCGATACCGTGCTGGTATCCGGCTGGATGGACCCGGCGCCCGCCACGCCAGCATTCAATGACTTCCTGCGTGCCGCCAGCGCGGCGTCGCGCCGCACGGCCAGCCTGTGCACGGGCGCCTTCCTGCTTGGCCAGGCCGGCCTGCTGGACGGGCGCCGCGTCACCACGCACTGGTGGCAGGCGCGCGAGCTGCAGCGCGTCTACCCCAAGGCGCGGGTGGAGGAAGACCGCATCTTCATCAAGGACGGCAAGATCTGGAGTTCGGCCGGCATGACGGCCTGCATCGACTTGTGCCTGGCGCTGGTGGAGGAGGACCATGGCGCCGATTTGTCGCGCCAGATCGCGCGCAAGATGGTGGTGTACCACCGCCGCAGCGGCGGCCAGTCGCAATTCTCCGCGCTGCTGGAGCTGGAGCCCAAGTCGGACCGCATCCAGCAGGCGCTGACCTATGCGAAGGAGAACTTGCGCAAGCCCTTGTCGGTGGACGAGCTGGCCGATGCGGCGCATCTGAGCCGGCGCCAGTTCAGCCGCTCATTCCGGCTGGAGACGGGCCAATCGCCGGCGCGTGCGATCGAAGTGCTGCGCGTGGAAGCGGCGCGCGCGATGATCGAGTCGGGCAACCATTCGATCGACATCGTTGCCCGCGAGAGCGGATTCGCGGACCCCGAGCGCATGCGTCGCGCTTTCGTCCGCGCCTACGGACAGCCGCCACAGGCCATCCGCCGCGCCGCCCGCGAAGCGGCCGCCGCCTAGTCCGGCCGCCCCCGCCGCTGCAGCGAGCGGGCGACCGCGCCGGCTATGGCGCCTCGACCTTTTCCTCGCGCTCGAGCCATGCGCGGCCCTGGTCGAGCACCTGCTCCAGCTCGCGCCGCACGGCCGCGAAATGCGCCGGCAGCGATTCCGGCGCACCTTCCTTGATGGCCGCCTCGGCTTCCAGCGTCGCGCGCACCAGCCGTTTTGCCCCCAGCACGCCAACCGCCCCGCGCATCGAATGGAAGATCTTGCCCGCGTCGGCAAGGCGCCCTTCGCGCAAGGCCCGATCCGCGTCATCGACTGGCTGCAGGCCGGCATCCAGCGCGCCGCGCACCATTTTGAACATGACGGCCCGGCCCTTGGCATCCTTGCCCATGACC
>DASWYX010000112.1:0-10192 GCA_036404755.1 Pseudoduganella sp. | reverse complement strand
CGGTCGGTCCAGACTTCATCCAGAAGATCGAGGTCGGTGCGCAGCTGCACGCCCCTGGCGCCCAGCGCGGCCTGCAGCAGGCGCGCGATCGACAGGCCCAGCACGGCCCCATCCACGGCAACGGTCTGGCCGGGTCGCATGTTCTCCGCCAGCCAGTCCACATACTGCACGCTGGCGCCGGAAGTGATCTTCATCAGCTGCACGCCGGTGCCGGCCAGCTCGGACTCGGCCTGCGTCCAGTAGCGGCCATCGGTCCACACGCCCGCGAAATCGGCCGTGATGATGAAGGTGCCCACCGACCCGGTGAAATTGGACAGCCACTCGCGCCCCTGGTAGCGCGCCGGCAGGTATTCGGACAAATGCGGATCGGCCGACGGCACCATGAGCGCATCCACGCCATGCCGCTGCATGGCGGCACGCAGCGCCTGCAGGCGCGCGCGCACTGGATGGTCGTGGCCGGATTGATTGCTTATCTCATTCATGCCGCCATGATACCGCGATTGAAGCGGCTCAGTGGCACGGTGGCGCGTCCGTGGCGGCCCGCGGAAAATCCAGGCCGGGGTGGCGCAGCGCCATCCTGTGCACGGCGGCCACGATTTCCGGCCGGGCGCCGTACTGCAGCATATGCCCGACGCCCGGCACGATCCGGATTTCGCTTTGCAGCAGTTCCCGGTGCAGGCGCTCTGAGTTGTGGCCGGGGCTGACCATCTTGTCGCCCTCGCCCGCCAGCAGGGCGACCGGCATCGTGAGGCCTGCATATTTTTTCATCAGCCCGGCCGCGGCGGGAATCATCATGGCCGATTCCGCGGCCGAAGCGCGCAGCTGCAAGGGCCGCAAGGTCAGCCATTTGGGCAGGCGGCGGAAAGTGGCCGCGATGCGGCATGGGCTGAACATGCGCCGCACGAACAGTGGCCACAGGAGGCGCGACACCAGCGGCGACAGCGTAAAGCGCATCGCGTCGCCCAGCACCGGAATGGCGGGGCCGGCCTGCAGGAAGGCGTCCGCACGCACACTGGGGTAGTAGTAGCCCGCCAGCAGGACCAGTCCGCGCACCATGCCCGGATTGCGCAAGCCCATGGCCAGCGCCACCATTGTGCCCCAGGAGTGGCCCAGCACGAGGGCATTCGACACATTCAGTCGGCACAGGGCGGCCAGCAGCAGTTCGGCCTGGTGATCGGGCGTCCACAGGCGGCCGCGCGGCCGGTCGCTGTAGCCGTAGCCCGGCCGGTCGAAGGCGATGACGCGGTAATGCCTGGCCAGTTCGGCCACCAGGCCGCAGTTTTCGAAATCCTGGGCCAGCGCGCCATTCCCGTGCAGCAAGACCACCACGGGTCCGGAGCCACGTTCGACATAGTGCAGCCGCACGCCGTCGACGTCGAGGAAGCGCCCGCTGGGCGGCAGTTGCGCTTCGGCCTGGGCCGAGCGCTGGCGGACGTAAAGATAGCTTGCCAGCAGGGCCGCAGATGCAAGCAGGAGCTGTGTGCGTTTTTTCATGCCGACAGCCTAAAGCAGGAGGCCGCCGGACTATGTTAGGGGACTAACCTAATCAGGCTTCGAAGCGCCGCAAGCCTTCAAGATCGAGGATGCGTATGCCGCCGTAGTCCACGCGCACCAGGCCTTCCTTCTCCAGCACCTGCAAGGCCTGGTTGGCGCGCTGGCGCGAAGAACCGGACAGCAGCCCGACCTCTTCCTGCGAGATTTGCACCAGGCGCTCGATGCCGGGATAGAGGTGGCTATTGAAGAGAGAAGCCAGGCAGCGCGCGACGCGCGTATCCGGGTCCAGCAGGCGCTCGTTCTCGACCATGCCGATGAACTGCCCCAGCCGTTCGTTGAGCTGCATCAAGAGGAAGCGGGTGAAAGGCAGGCTATTCTCCAGCAGGTGATGGAAGGTGGCCGCCGGCATGCGGGCGATGCGGCTGTCGCGCAGGGTCATGGCATCGTAGCGGCGGCGCTCGTCCTTCAGCAGCGACCCCTCGCCGAACCAGCCGCCGGGCGGCACGCCCGTGAACGTGACACTTTTCCCCGAAGGCGAGAAATTGTTCATCTTGACCATGCCGGAAATGATGCCGATCCAGTTGTCGACCACCTCGCCCTTGTGGCAAACGAAGCCGCCCTTCGGGATGAATACCTCGAAGGTGGTCGCTTCCACCATTTCCAATTGCTCAGCCGTGAGCGTCTGCGCCCAGATGGCTGAGCGTATGGCTTCCTTCAGGCTGGGAGTATCCGGTTTCATTGTTGCGCCGCACCATCAAAAATCGTCGAATTGTCTCCGAAAAGACAACCTTGGCTAAATTCGCACGCTAATATCATCACACAAATCGCGCCACCTACCCAAAACATGTAGACGCCCCATAAAAGGGGACGAAGGAGACCAAGGTGCAGAACGAGTTGAACACCTTCCCGCGCCAGCTGATGGCACATGGAAGAGAACGGCCGAACAAGCCCGCATTCCGCGAGAAGTACCTGGGCATCTGGCAGACCTGGAACTGGTCGCAGGTGAACGAAGAAGTGCGCGCACTGGCATGCGGCCTTGCAGCACTGGGCTTCCAGCGCGGCATGAACCTGGCCATCATCGGCGATAACCGTCCGCGCCTTTACTGGGCCATGCTGGCGGCGCAGTGCCTGGGCGGCGTGCCTGTGCCGCTGTACCAGGATGCGCCGGCGGCCGACATGGCCTACGTCCTCGAAAACGCCGAAATCAAATATGCGATCGTCGAGGACCAGGAGCAGGTCGACAAGCTGCTCGAACTGATCGGCTGCTGCCCCGACATCGCCCACATCGCCTACGAAGACGAACGGGGCATGCGCAACTACACGCACAAGGAGCTGATCTCCTATGCGAAGCTGCAGGAACTGGGACGCGATTACGACAAGTCCCATCCCGGCTTCTACGAAAGCACGATTGCCACCGGCATGGAGTGCGACAACGCGATCATTCTCTACACGTCGGGTACTACGGGGAAACCCAAGGGGGTATGCCAGACGCACAAGGCCCTGATCGCGGCCGCCAACGGCGGCATTGGGTTCGACAAGCTGAGCGACGAGGAAAACGTGCTCTCCTACCTGCCGATGGCATGGGTGGGCGACTGCTTGTTCTCCTTCGCGCAAGCCATGGTCGCGGGCTTCACCGTGAATTGCCCGGAATCGAGCGACACCGTCACGACGGATATGCGCGAGATCGGCCCTTCCTATTACTTCGCGCCGCCGCGCATCTTCGAAAACATGCTGACGCAAGTGATGATCCGCATGGAAGACGCAGGCGCGATCAAGCGCAGGATGTTCCATCACTATATGGACGTTGCGCGCCGCTGCGGCGCCGATATCCTGGACGGCAAGCATGTGCCGCTCGGCGACCGCATCGAATACGCCATCGGCAACCTGCTGGTCTATGGCCCGCTGAAAAACGTGCTGGGGCTTTCCCGGGTCCGCGTGGCCTACACGGCGGGCGCCGCGATCGGTCCGGACCTGTTCAAGTTCTACCGCTCGATCGGCGTGAACCTGAAGCAGTTCTACGGTTCCACCGAAACCTGCGCCTACATCTGCTTCCAGCCGGACGGCAAGATCAAGTTCGACAGCGTGGGCCTGCCGGCGCCTGGCGTGGAAGTGAAGCTGGCGTCCAATGGCGAAGTGCTGGTGAAGTCGCCCACGCTGATGGACTGCTACTACAAGCGCCCCGACGCCACCCGCGAAGCGATCGACGGCGAAGGCTACTTCCACACCGGCGACGCCGGCTTCTTCGACAACGACGGCCACCTGAAGATCATCGACCGCGCGGCGGACGTGGGCAAGATGAACAAGGGCGCCATGTTTGCGCCGAACTATATCGAGAACAAGCTGAAGTTCTTCCCCTTCATCAAGGAGGCCGTCAGCTTCGGCAACCAGCGCGACCAGGTGTGCGCCTTCATCAACATCGATATGGAGGCCGTGGGCAACTGGGCTGAGCGGCGCGGCATCGCCTACTCCGGCTACACCGACCTGGCGGCCAACAGGCAGGTGTATGAACTGGTCAAGGAATGCGTGGAGAAAGTGAACGCGGACCTTGCCGGCGAAGCCCTGATGGGAGAGACCCAGATCCACCGCTTCCTCGTGCTGCACAAGGAGCTGGACCCCGACGACGATGAACTGACCCGCACCCGCAAGGTACGCCGCCGCTTCATCGCGGACAAATACGCCGTGCTGATCGACGCACTGTACGGCGGCAAGCCATCGCAATACATCGAAACCCAGGTCAAGTTCGAGGATGGACGCACCGGCGTCGTATCCGCCGACCTGAAAATCTGGGATGCCAGGACCTTCCCTGTCGTAACGCGGCAAGCCGCATGAGCGAGGCCATTATGCAGATGAATGAAACGGATGCGATGCTGGACGCAGGGCGAAATATCGGCCCGGTGATCCTCGACCTGCAGAACATTTCGCTGTCCTTCGGCGGGGTCAAGGCGCTGACCAATATCTCCTTCAATGTGCGCGAACATGAGATCCGCGCCATCATCGGTCCCAACGGCGCTGGCAAGAGCTCGATGCTGAACGTGATCAATGGCGTATACCGCCCGCAGCAGGGCCAGATCATCTACCGCGGCGAGCAGCGCAAGAACATGGACTGCTACCACGCCGAGAAATCCGGCATCGCCCGCACCTTCCAGAACATCGCCCTGTTCAAGGGCATGACGGTGCTGGACAACATCATGACCGGCCGTAACCTGAAGATGCAGACCAATTTCCTGCTGCAGGCGCTGTACTGGGGTCCGGCGCGGCGCGAGGAAATCGCGCACCGCATGAAGTGCGAGGAAATCATCGACTTCCTGGAAATCCAGCATATCCGGAAAACGCCCGTGGGCCGCCTGCCCTACGGCCTGCAGAAGCGCGTGGAGCTGGGCCGCGCCCTGGCCGCCGAGCCGCAGATCCTGCTGCTGGACGAGCCGATGGCCGGCATGAACGTGGAAGAGAAGCAGGACATGTGCCGCTTCATCCTCGACGTGAACGAGCAGTTCGGCACCACCATCGTGCTGATCGAGCACGATATGGGCGTGGTAATGGATATCTCGGACCGCGTAGTGGTGCTGGACTACGGCAAGAAGATCGGCGACGGTACGCCGGATGAAGTCCGCACCAACCAGGAAGTGATCAACGCATACCTCGGCACGGCGCACTGACATGAACATCAATTTCTTCTTCGAAGTGCTGATCGGCGGCCTGCTGTCGGGCGTGATGTATGCGCTGGTGGCGATCGGCTTTGTGCTGATCTACAAGGCTTCCGGCGTCTTCAATTTCGCCCAGGGCGCCATGGTGTTCTTCGCCGCCCTCACCTGCGTCGGCTTGATGGACAAGTTCGGATTCTCGCTGTGGCTGGCCATTCCGGCCACCATCGTCGCGATGATCATCCTCGGCTTCGCCATCGAGCGCGTGGTGCTGCGGCCTCTCGTCAACCAGCCTGAAATCACGCTGTTCATGGCCACCATCGGCCTCGCCTTCTTCATCGAGGGCCTGGCGCAACTGATCTGGGGTTCGCAGGTGCACAAGCTGGACGTACCGATCGAGGACGTGCCGATGCAAATCCTGATGGACAAGTTCAACATCATCGTGTCCCAGTTCGATGTGACGGCCGCCGCCATCTGCGCCATCATGGTCACGGTGCTGGCCCTGCTGTTCGCCAAGACCAAGATTGGGCGCGCCCTGCGCGCCGTGGCGGACGACCATCAGGCCGCGCTGGCCGTCGGCATTCCGCTGCAGCGCATCTGGGGCATCCTGTGGGCCGTGGCCGGCATGGTGGCCCTGGTGGCCGGCCTGCTGTGGGGTGCCCGCAACGGCGTGCAGTTCGCACTGACCTTTATCGCGCTGAAGGCGCTGCCGGTGCTGATTTTGGGCGGCTTCACTTCCGTGCCGGGCGCCATCGTCGGTGGCCTGATCATCGGCGCTTCCGAAAAGCTGGCCGAAGTCTATATCGGCCCGGCGGTGGGCGGCGGCATCGAGGGCTGGTTCCCGTACGTGCTGGCCCTGCTGTTCCTGCTGGTGCGGCCTGAAGGCCTGTTCGGCGAAAAAATCATCCGGAGGATCTGAGATGTTCTACCGTGAAGCAGGACAATTCAAGACCAGCTACGAAGCGGACGGCCAGATCCTGCCGATCCGCCAGGACCGCATCGCCCTGTTCGCGACGCTGGCCCTGGCCGCGCTGGTGCTGCCGACTTTCTCGTCGCCCTATATCCTGTCCGCCATCCTGATCCCCTTCCTGATCTTTTCGCTGGCGGCGCTGGGCCTCAATATCCTGACTGGCTATGCGGGACAGCTGTCGCTGGGGACGGCTGCCTTCATGGCGGTGGGTGCTTTCGCATCCTATAACTTCGTGCTGCGCATTCCCGGCATTCCCGTGCTGCTGGCCTTCGTGCTGGGCGGCCTGAGCGCCGCCATCGTCGGCATGGCCTTCGGCCTGCCCTCGCTGCGCATCCGCGGCTTCTACCTGGCGGCATCCACGCTTGCCACGCAGTTCTTCGTGGTCTGGTGCCTGACCAAGATCGGCTGGCTGACGAACTACAGCTCCTCCGGCGTGATCACGGCGCAGAAAATGGAAATCCTTGGCTACGCCTTCGATACGCCGGCACGCAAATACATGCTGGTGCTGGTGATCGTGGCCCTGATGGCGCTGATGGCCAAGAACATGATCCGCTCCAACGTCGGCCGCTCCTGGATGGCCGTGCGCGACATGGATGTGGCGGCCGAAGTGATCGGCTTCCGCCTGATGCGCACCAAGCTGCTGGCCTTTGCCGTCAGCTCCTTCTACTGCGGCGTGGCCGGCGCGCTGTACGCCTTCGCCTACCTCGGCACCGTGGAGCCGGAAGCCTACAACCTGGACCTCTCCTTCCGCATCCTGTTCATGATCATCATCGGCGGCGTCGGTTCAGTGCTTGGCTCCTTCCTCGGCGCGGCCTTCATCGTGCTGCTGCCGGTCTTCCTGAACATTCTCGCGCACGGCCTGGCCTTGCCCACCAGCGTTGCGTCCAACCTCGAACTGATGGTGTTCGGCGCTCTGATTATTTTCTTCCTGATCGTGGAACCTCACGGTCTGGCGCGTTTGTGGCAAATCGGTAAAGAGAAACTTCGCCTGTGGCCTTTCCCGCACTGAGCGATCCATAACTACTCTTGGAGACATAAATGAAGATGAAATCCCTCGTACTTGGCATTGCAACCGCTTGCTGTGTGGTTACCACCGCCTGGGCCCAGCAGCCCTCCGAGCAGTTCGTTGCCCTGCCCTCTTACCGAGTGGGCCCTTACGCGGCGGGCGGTTCCGGCTTCTATGGCGGCATCATCGACTACTTCAATCTCGTCAACGCCAATGGCGGCGTGAATGGCGTGAAGATCAGCTGGGAAGAATGCGAGACCGAATACAACCCATCGCGCGGCGTGGAATGCTATGAGCGCCTGAAGACCAAGAACGGCGGCGCCACCGTCGTCGAACCGCTGTCCACCGGCATCGCCTACGGCGTGCTGGACCGGCTGCCGGCCGACAAGGTGCCGATGACCACCCTGGGCTATGGCCGCTCCGATGCCGCCAACGGCAAGGTCTTCCCCTATGTGTTCCCGCTGATCTCCAACTACTGGAGCCAGGCGGCCGCCATGGTCAAGTACCTGGCGGACAAGCACGGCGGCTCGCTGAAGGGCAAGAAGATCGTACACCTGTATCACGACTCGGCCTTCGGCAAGGAACCCTTGCCGGTGCTGGAAGCGCTGGCCGCCCAGCAGGGCTTTGAACTGATCAAGATCCCGGTGGCGCCACCGGGCAGCGAGCAGCAGTCGCAGTGGCTGCAAATCCGCCAGGCCAATCCGGACCACGTGATCCTGTGGGGCTGGGGCGTGATGAATTCTGTCGCCATCAAGACGGCGCAGCGCAACGGCTTCCCGCGCGAGAAGATGCTGGGCGTGTGGTGGGCCGGTTCGGAAGAAGATACCGTTCCATCGGGCGATGCGGCGAAAGGCTATACGGCGATGACCTTCAATACGCCGGGCCATTATCCGCTGCTCGATGATCTGAAGAAGAAGGTGTACGCGGCCGGCAAGGGCAACCTGGCCGACCAGTCGCGCATCGGTTCCGTCTACCACATGCGCGGCCTGACCGCCGGCGTGATGTATGTGGAAGCGATGCGCGCCGCACAGGAGAAATTCGGCAAAGGCAAGCCGGTCACGGGAGAGCAGCTGCGCTGGGGCCTGGAGAACCTGAACGTGGACGAGGCCCGCCAGAAGGCCCTCGGCGTGTTCAATATGTTCCCGCCCGTGAAGACCAGCTGTGATGACCACGAAGGCTCGGGCGCCGTAAAGGTGCAGCAGTGGGATGGCAAGAAATGGGTCGCGATCACGCCGAACTGGGTAATCGGCGACAAAGCGCTGGTACGCAAGCTGACCGATGAGTCGTCGGCCAAGTACGCAGCTGAGAAAAAAATTACTCCGACCTGCATGAAGTCATGAGCACACTGCACCCAGCACACGCTGCGGCGGCCCCCTCGGCCGCCGCAGCGCCGCAGCCCTACCTCTCCGTCAACAACATCGAGGTGATCTACGACCATGTGATCCTCGTGCTGAAAGGCGTGTCGCTGCAAGTCCCGCAGGGCAAGATCGTTGCCCTGCTGGGCGCCAACGGCGCCGGCAAATCGACCACGCTGAAGACCATCTCGACCCTGCTGCGCAATGAACGCGGCGATGTGACCAAGGGCGAGGTGCTGTTCAAGGGCGAACGCATCGACCAGCTCACGCCCAATGAGCTGGTGCGGCGCGGCCTGTCGCAGGTGATGGAAGGGCGGCACTGCTTCGGCCACCTGACCATCGAGGAAAACCTGCTGACGGGCGCCTTCACCCGCAGCGATTCGCGCGCCGAACTGCGCGAGTCGCTGGAGAAGGTCTACCACTACTTCCCGCGCCTGAAGGAGCGCCGCCAGAGCCAGGCGGGCTACACCTCCGGCGGCGAGCAGCAGATGTGCGCCATCGGCCGTGCACTGATGGCCAAGCCTTCGATGATCCTGCTGGACGAGCCCTCGATGGGCATCGCGCCGCAGATCGTGGAGGAGATCTTCGGCATCGTGAAGGACTTGAACGTGAAGGAAAACGTGTCCTTCCTGCTGGCCGAACAGAACACGATGGTGGCGCTGCGCTATGCGGACTTCGGCTACATCCTGGAGAACGGCCGCGTGGTGATGGAAGGCGAGGCCCAGGAACTGGTCAGCAACGAAGATGTGAAGGAATTCTATCTGGGCATGTCCGGCGCCGGCCGCAAAAGCTTCCGCGACATGAAGTTTTACCGCCGCCGCAAGCGCTGGCTGGCCTGAACGAAAGACGCATGAACATCAAGAAAGCGAAGGAATTGTGCCGCTCGCTGCCTGGCGCAACGGAGGACATCAAATGGACCGATCATCTCGTGTTTTCCGTCGGCGGCAAGATGTTCGCCGTGGCCGATGTGGATGAAAAGTCGACCAGCATCCGGTTCAAGGTCGATGACGACCGCTTCCTGGAGCTGACCGACCGGCCCGGCATCATTCCCGCGCCCTATCTGGCGCGCTCGAAGTGGATACGCGTGGAAGACATCAGATCACTGCCCGATGCCGAAGCGGAGCAGCTGCTGCGGCGCGCCCATGAACTGGTGTTCTCGAAACTGACCAAGAAACTGCAAAGAGAGATCGAAGGAGCCGCATGATGGCCGACACGCTCGACAGCCTGGAAACCCGCCCGCCCGAACAACGCGAACGCGAGCTGATGGCGCGCCTGCCGGAACTGGTGGCGCGGGCGCAGACCGCTCCCGGCTGGTCGCGCATCCTGGAGGGCGTGGACGCCGCCAGCATCACCTCGCGCGAAGCGCTGGCGAAGCTGCCGGTCACGCGCAAGTCCGAGCTGAAAGGCTTGCAGCGCATGCTGCCGCCTTTCGGCGGGCTGACGAGCACCGCGCCGCGCCAGCTGGGCCGCATCTTCATGTCGCCCGGCCCCATCTTCGACCCGGAAGGTCGCGGCGCCGATTGGTGGCGCTTCTCGCGCCCCATGTATGCGGCCGGCGTGCGCGCCGGTGGCCTGCTGCAGAACTGCTTCTCCTACCACTTCACGCCCGCCGCGTTCATGGTCGAAGGCGGCGCGGCGCGCATCGGCTGCACGGTGATTCCGGCCGGCGTCGGGCAAACGGAGTTGCAGGTGCAAGCGATGGCCGAACTGAAGCCGGATACCTATG
>DASWYX010000111.1:0-9829 GCA_036404755.1 Pseudoduganella sp. | reverse complement strand
GCGGCGGGGCGGGCAAGGGTCGAACGCTGGGAGGCTGCTTGGGTGGTGGCGTCATGGGCGGCGTCGGCGAGGGACGCGCAGGTGGCGTGGGGCACGGCGCGCTGGCCGACGAGGGCGGCGGGCGCCTGGTCGCAGCGGCCGATGCAGGGGGCGGGGATCACGCGGACGGTGGCGCCGAGCAGCGCGGGCAGGCGCTCGAGCAGCGAGGCAGCGCCGGCAAGCTCGCAGGAGAGGCCATCGCATACGCGCACCGTCAACGCTGGTGGCGCAAGGGACGGGGCGTCGGCCGCGGAAGCCGGCGCTGCGGAACCGGGCGAAGCGGCGGCGTCCTCGCGGACGATGTCGAAGTGGTGGTAGAAGGAAGCGACTTCGAACACCTCGGCCTGCGCCATGCGCATTTCCTGCGCCAGCGCCGCCAGGTGCGCCGTGGACAGGCGACCGTAGAAGTCCTGGATCAGATGCAGGTGCTCGATCAGCAGGTCGCGCCGCCGGGGCGATGAGCCGAGCAGGAGCTGCACCTCGGCCAGGGCCACGGGATCGACGCGCCGCCCCTTGGGCGCCTGGCGCTTGCGTTCGCGGCTCGGTGCGCCGCCCTGCACTGCAATTGGAATAACCGGATGATTCACCTGGAAAGTCCCCATTCTGAATATGTTCTGCACAGCATATAGCTGACTTCGCTCTTGTTGACTGAGCGTATCATGCGCGACCGCGAGCAGGAATATGCTATTTTGAACATATTATGTTTAAAGTGAGAATCCAGCCGCACTGGGAAATCGCGTTCAACGCGGAGGCGCCGCTCGACACGGCCGCCCTGCTGGGATTGCTGAAGGAAATCCAGGAAACCGGCTCCATCGCCCAAGCCGCCAAGTCGGTCGGCCTGTCCTACCGCTATGCGTGGGGACTGCTGCGCGATGCGGAACACCAGTTCGGGGAACCACTGCTGGAGACGGGACGGGGCCGCGGCACCCACCTGACCGCGCTGGCGGAAAAGCTGGTGTGGGCGGACAAGCGCATCACCGCCCGCCTCTCCCCCACGCTGGACTCGCTGGCTTCCGAACTGGAAGCCGAATTGGGCAAAATCGCCAGCGACCGGCTGCGCACGGTGCGCATGGACGCCAGCCACGGCTTCGCAGTCGCCGAGCTGCTCAATCACTTGCAGGAAATCCGCCTGCCGATCGAACTGCGCTACCGTAACAGCACGGACGCGGTAGCTGCCCTCTCGCGCAAGGAATGCGACCTGGCCGGCTTCCACGTGCCGACCGGGCGCCACGAGCAGGCCACGGTGGCGTGGTACCTGCGCTGGCTGGACCCGCACAAGCATTGCCTGATCCACCTGGCCGCGCGCCAGCAGGGGCTCTTCGTCGCGCCCGGCAATCCGCTCGGCATCCGCAGCCTGGAAGACCTGCCGCGGCGCCAGGTGCGTTTCGTGAACCGCCAGGCCGGCTCCGGCACGCGCATGCTGCTGGAAATGATGCTGGCCGACGCGGGCATTTCGCCGCACGACATCAACGGCTTCGCCAGCGCCGAATTCACGCATTCCGCCGTTGCCGCCTACATCGCCAGCGGCATGGCGGACGTGGGCATCGGCGTGCGCACCGCCGCCCAGCGCTTCGGCCTGGACTTCATCCCGCTGGTCAGCGAGCGCTATTTCTTCGCGCTGCCGCTGACCGCCGCCGACGACCCGTTGCTGCAGCAGCTGATCGCCATCCTGCAATCGCCCGGTTACCACCAGGTGGTGAACGCCCTGCCCGGCTACGACGCCCAGGCCACCGGCGCTATCCTGACGCTGGCCCAGGCGTTCGGCGGTCACATGGAAGCGGCCAGGTGAGGAGGCGGCCATGCAATCGCTCCAGTTAGCCGTCACCGTCGTCCTCACCCTGCATGCGCTGGCCCTGGTGCCGCAATGGCAGCGGCACTACTTCCATCCGCGCCTGCTGCGGCGGACCATGCTGGGCATGATGCTGGGGGTGGCACAAGGCTTCGTCATCATTATCGCCATCCAGGAAATGCCGCGCGACCTGCACTCCGTGTCGGACTGGCTGGGCGCAGCCGTCCTGCTGCACCTCTACCTGGCGATACAGAACCTGCTCGCGTCCTATGCCTTCGTGCGCCTGCACCGGCCCAGCGCCGTGCTGGCGCAGCGCATGTACGGCGGCGTGAAGCCGCTGGCGGTATTGAGTTCCGTGTTCTCCGCGGTGGCGGGCATTGCCGCCTTCGGGCTGCTCTAGTCGGTCAGCGGCACGATGAGGTGGGCGCCATCGTTGCCGGCGCGGTTCAGCTCCGGGCTCACGCGATGCCATTCGAAATGTTCGGGACCGAGGGCCATCGTGCGCGCCAGCATTTCGGCCTGCTCGGTGCTCAGGTCCGGATCGAGCCAGGTGGCGGCATCCGCCGCGTTCAGCACGACGGGACGCCGGTCGTGGATATCGACCATGCCGCCGGACGCATCGGCGGTGATCAGCACGAAACCCGATTCCGCCTTGTGTTCCTTGAAGGGACCGAAGTTGGCCAGCGCCAGCATGAACAGCGGTTCGCCATCCTTGCGGTGGATGTGCCAGGGCTGGCGCGCGCCCTTGTCGCCGGTCCACTCATACCAGCCGTGGGCCGGCACCAGGGCGCGCCCCGTCTTCAGCAGCTTGCCCCAGTAATTATTGGTGATTTTTTCCAGGCGCGCGTTGACGGCGATCGGAATCTTGCCGGCGGCCCAGGCGGCGCGGTAGCCCCAGTGCAGGTCGTCCACCTGGGGTGCGCCGCCCGTCATGTGCATCACCGGGCGGTAGGTGCCGGGCGCCGCGTTATAGGTTGGCTCGGCCGCGCTGCGGTAAGCCGCATCGGCCCAGCCAAAGGCTGCGATGTAGCGCCTTGCAATATCGTTCTGGTCGAATCGTCCGCACATGCGGACATCTTACTGCATGCCGCCGCCGGCTGCGCTGGCATTGCCGCCGGCCTTCGATTGGCCCGACCACACCACATCGTTATCGACCGTGTACAACTGGCAGGGCAGCTTGCTGGCCGCATTGCAGACGGCCAGGGCGCGCTCGTTGGTGCTCTCGCCCTCTTCCGCCCAGCCCCAGGCGCCCGTCGGCGACACGGCAAAGGCGCGCGGCGTGTCCTTCTTCAGGAAAGCCTTGTACTGCTCGCGTCCACGCTCGGGCAGGAAGGGCACGGCGGCGGCGTCATCCAATGCCGCAAAATTGCTGGCGCGCTGTGGCGGCGGCTCGGCCACCGCGTACACATCCTTCACCGGCATGCCGACGTGGGCCAGGAAGCGGTCGACCTCCGGCTGCCAGACCGGCTGGCCGTCGCGGCTGCCGAGCATGGTATGCGCATCGTGCTTGAAGGGACCGTAGGCGATCAATTGGGCATGGCCGCCGGCCGCGGTGAAGGCGCCGTGCATGCGGCTGACCAGTTCGGGGCCGAAGTAGCTGTCGTTGGCGCCGTACATCCACATCGATTCGATCTTGTTCTTGCGCCCATATTCGCCGAAAGCCTTCACCAGCTGGCCCTTCCAGTCGCAGGCGTTGCCGTGCACTTTCAGCCCGCCGGCAAAGTTCATGATGCCGCGCACGCCGGGCAGTTCCTGCGTGCTGAGCGCCACGCTGGCCAGGCCGCCAAAGGATTGGCCGGCGATGACCATATGCTCACTGTCGATCCAGTCCTGTTGTCGCGCCCACGCCACGACATCGGCGATATCGCCGGCCTGGGCGTAGCCATTGGCCGTCATATTGCAGCCATATTCGATGAATTTGCCGGTCGAGCGGGCGAAGCCGGTGCGCATCGGCACCACCACCGCATAGCCCTTGCGCACGAAATGCGCGGCCATGAAGACGAAACGGTCGCGGTTCTGCAGCTTGGGGTCGCCCGGCGCCTTGCCGTGATTGATGATCAGCAGCGGAAAAGGACCGTCGCCGGGCGGCTTGTAGACCGTCGTTTCGAGCTGAACGTTCTGCTGGCGTCCGGCCGGCACCATGATCACCTGCTCATTCAGGCGCGAATCCAGCGGCAGTTGCTGGGCGGCAGCTGGCAACAGGAACAGGCCGGCCGCAGCCAGGCCGGCGAGACTGGATAGCAGGAATTTAATGATTCGCTCCGGAACACTTTGCACGAGGAAAGAGTCCCGATTTTGGAGGTCTTACTCAGCGATTGCAATCCCAAAATATCAATCCTGCAGACGAGCTATCTAATTATCATTCAGACCAGCTCGCCGATCACCTTGCGCGTGGCCGCCAGGATCTCGTCGGACAGGGCGAGATCGGACTTCATGACCGAGCGCGCAACGGCCACGCCGCCAACCATGGCGGCGACGATGGTCAGGGCGCGGGCGTGGGCTTCCCCTTCGCCGACCTTGCCGGCCAGTTCCTGTTCGACGAAGCGCACCATCTGCATATAACCCTCGCGGAACTTGCCGCTGACGGCCTCGTCCTGCCGCGCCACCTCGCTGGCGGCGGCGGCCATGGCACAACCGCCGCTGAGGTTATCGCGCTGGCTGGCGGACAGATAGAAATCCATCACCTGCTCCAGGGTGCGCGGCGTGGCGTACAACCGCTCGCGCGCCTGGGCCGCGTTATAGCCCATCGCCTCGGCCGCCAGCTCATCCTTGGACGAAAAATGGGCGTATAGCGCGCCGTGCGTCAGCCCGGCCGCCTTGCTGATCTCGGCCACGCCCACGCCGTCGATGCCCTTTTCCTTGAACAGCCGCGACGCTGCCTGAATCAGCGCCTGCCGGTTCTCGGCTGCCTTCTCCTTGCTGATCTTCATGCGGAAAACTCCTTGACCTTAATAATTGCAGTCACTATGATACATTTAATTGCAGTCGCAATGTAAACTTTTGACAGAGGCAGTCATGAATAAATTTTTAATAAGCATCCTGCTGGCGGCGGCAGCCGGCGTGGCGGGCGCAGCGGGGCCGGCCAATACTGCGGCCGACTATGGCACGCCCGTGGCCAGCGGCCCGGCCAGCCAGCGCATCACCGTGGGGCCGGACACCCGCAACGTCAACGTGACGGATGGCGAAGTGGTCGAGTTCGTGGTCGGCGGCCAGAGCTATCTGTGGCACTTCCAGACATTCCCGAACGTGAACATCCTGACACTGGACCAGATCATTCCGGCGGCCAAGGGCGTCAAAGTGTATGTGGCCCGCAACCCGCTCTACAAAAACGGGTACTGAAACGCGGCGTTGCCGCAAGGAATCGAGTAAACTGGAGGCTCTTGCCGAAGGGAAATTCGATCAATGGCTATCTCCGCACTCAGCGCCGGGCTGTCCGGCCTCCAGGCCAACCAGCAGGCGCTCAATGTCGAGGCGCACAATGTTGCCAATCTGAATACGCAGAATTTCCAGCCGCAGCAGGCCAGCTTCCAGGAAGCGGCGCCGGCCGGCCACGGCAGCGCCGTTACCATCTCCACCGCCGCGCGCGGTCTGGCCGCAGCGGAAGGCGCCACGCAAGCGCCCTCCGGCACCGATCCGGCCAGCTCGCTCACCAACTCCCTCGTCTACAAAGCCGGCTTCGACCTGTCCGCCAAGGTGATCCAGGCTGCCGATGAGCGCATCGGCACACTGTTGGACATCAAGGCATGACGCCACCTTCCGTCCGCGCTATGCTGACGGAATGGACTTCACACTTCCCCTGAAGGATCGCCGCCAGGCGGCAGAGCTGCTGGCCGAGCGCCTTGCCCAGTACCGGGGCCGGAATCCGCTGATTCTGGCAATCCCGCGCGGCGCCGTGCCGATGGGCCGCGTGCTGGCCGATCAGCTGGACGGCGAACTGGATGTGGTCCTGGTGCGCAAGATTCCCTCCGCCATCGACCCCGAGCTGGCCGTGGGCGCCGTCGACGAACACGGCAACCGCGAGCTGGCGCCCTATTTCTCGCGCACCTATACCAGCATGGAATGGGTGGAAATACAGACGAAAGAGCAGATGGAACTGATGCGCCGCCGCCGCGAAAGCTATGGCGCCGCGCACCCGGCCGCCAATCCCGCCGGCCGCATCGTCATCGTGGTGGACGATGGCCTGGCCACCGGCTCCACGATGGCAGCGGCTCTGCGCGCGCTGCGCAAGCAGCATCCGCAAAAGCTGATTGCGGCCGTGCCGGTGGCGGCCGAGGATTCGCTGGACCTGATCGCGCCACTGGCCGACGAGATCGTATGCCTGGCCACGCCGATGAATTTCATGTCCGTCAGCCGCCACTACAAATCCTTCCCCCAGGTGGAGGAAGAAGAGGTACTGCGCCTGCTGGCCGCCTAAGCCATGCTGCCGCTCGCAATGAGCGAGCGCAGCACATCAGCCTTGCGCTGGGCGTCGAGCGCCTGCTCGACATACTCCTCCGCCGCGCGCAGATGCGGTCCGCCATGGGCCGCCTGCGCCATCTGGCGGTACAGCTTTTCCTTTTCATGCAAGGCCCGCACGGCCGACCACAGCGCATCTTCCACCTTTGGTCCCTGGGCGGTGGCCAGGGAGCGCTCGGAGAAAGCATGCCCGGTATGACAGCGGTAATGCGCCGGCTTGGTGTCCTTGATCTGGAACAGGGTCCCATTGCACTCAGGGCAGGTATATACGCTTGGCTGGCCGATCCCCGAAAGTTCGTCCATATCCACGTCCTCCGACACGAAACGGTTCTCGACTTTTATCCACTTCGGCACCGGCGGCGCCGGCGGCGGGCCGGCCCGGTTGGCGTCGACGATCGACCCCAGTATCTGCCCGATTTCCCTGGCCCGCAGCACGCGGTCCGGGTCAGCATATTCGATCGCGCTGCCCGGCATTTCAGGTTCGGCCGCTTCTTCCGGCAGTTGCACGATCGCATGGCCGCCGCACGCCCGGATCGCCTGCAGGCCGATGGTCCCGTCATCCAGCTTGCCGCTCAGGATCACGCCGACGGCGCGCGCGCCAAAGGCCGCGGCGGCGGAACGGAACAGCGGGTCGATGGCAGGCCGGCAGTGGTTCTCGCGCGCCGCGCGGCTCAGCAAGGCATAGGCGCCGTGGCCGTTGCGCAGCACCATCAGGTGACGGTCCGGCGGCGCCACCAGCACGCGGCCCGGCAACAGTGCTTCATGGCTGTGGGCGTGCTTGACGGGCAGCGCGCACTCGCGCGCCAGCAGCGAAGGCAGGATGCTGTCCCGCACTCCGATGTGCATGACGACGAGAACTGCGGCGGAAAATCCGGGTGGCAGGCCGGCGAGGACCTGGATCAAAGGCTGCTGGCCTCCGGCGGAGGCCCCGATGACGACGATGTCGTCAGCAAATTGTGCAGAGGGAGTCATTCCTCATAGTGTGCCCCGGCCGGAGGCCGGTCTGTGCGCCAGCGCACGGTGTCAGGCGCGGGGCGGCAGCAGGCCGCCCAGCTTGCCGCACAGGACATCGAGCGACAGCGGCTTGCTGATATGGGCCGAGAAGCCGGCTGCCAGCGCCGACTCGACATCCTTCTCGCGCGCCACGCCGCCGGTGGCGATGGCCGGCAGCGTCGTCATGCCGGGCAAGGCGCGCATTTCCCGGATGAAGGCCTGGCTGTCCATGCCCGGCAGCGAGATATCGGCAATCAGCAGGTCGAAACGCTCGCGCTCCAGCAGCGACAACGCTTCGGACGGCGAATCCGTGACCTGCACGTTGGCCCCGTCCAGTTCCAGCAGCGCCTTGAACATGCCGGCCGCGTCGTCCTGCCCGTCAAGCAGCAGCACGTTGCGCCCCGACACACAGGAAGCCAGCGGCGACATCTCGCCCGAGACCGGCAGCGCCGCCGTGCGCGACAGCGGCAGCCACACGCTGAAGGTGCTGCCCTCCCCCAGGCCGGCCGAGGTGGCGTCCACCCGGCCGCCATGCAGCTCGACGATCTGGCGCACCAGCGCCAGGCCGATACCCAGGCCGCCCTTGTTGCGCACCGCCGCCGCGCTGCCATGGCTGTACATGTCGAAGATATGCGGCAAGGCTTCCGGCGCGATGCCCTCGCCGGTGTCGTGCACGTCCACGCGCGCCTCGCCGCCTTCGACCGACAAGGCCAGCGTGACCGTGCCGCCGGCCGGCGTGAAGCGCAGCGCATTGTTCAGGAGGTTGAGCAGCACCTGCTCGATGCGCACGGCGTCCACGTACACCACGGCCGGCGTGGCCGGGGCCTCGTAGCGCAAGTCCACGGTTTCCGCATCGCGCCCGCCGCGCAGCAGGTCGACCAGGCGGCTGGAAATCTTGCCCAGGTCCTCGTCGTGGCAGGACAAGGCCAGCTTGCCCGTGTGCAGGCGCGACATGTCCAGCAAATCATCGATGATCCGCGCCTGGCTCGCCACCGCATTGCGGATGATGGCGGTGGCGCGCTGCGCCGGCACGGCCTGCTGCACGGCCGGCATGCGCGCCAGCAGCTCGGCATTGATGTAGATGAGGTTGAGCGGATGGCGCAGCTCCTGCGACATCACGCTGAGGAATTCGTCGCGCGCCTCGGCCATCGTATGCAGCGGCACGCCTTCGGCGCCGGCCTTGCCGGCTGCCGCGCGCCGCATCCACTCCTCGCTGGCGCGCAGCTTCTCTTCCGCTTCCTTGCGCGTGCTGATGTCGAAGAAGGTCATCACCGCGCCTTCGATCTTGTCTTCCGTGGTGCGGTAAGGCAGCAGGCGCACGATGTACCAGCGGCCGTCGTTGCTGCGCACTTCGCGCTCGACCAGGCGCAGGGTCTCGAAGGTGGCCGACACGTCCTCGGCCAGCATGTCGTAATCCAGGCGGTGCGTGATGTCGAGCAGCGAACGGCCGATGTCCGACGGGATGATGCTGAAGATCTCGGCGGCGCGCGGTGTGAAGCGCTTGATGCGCAGGGCGCGGTCGACGAAGATGGTGGCAATGTCGGTGGAGGCGATCAGGTTGTTCAGGTCGTCATTGGCCTTGCCCGTTTCCTCCACCTTGACCTTCAGCTCGTAGTTGACGGTGATCAGCTCTTCGTTCACCGACTGCAGTTCTTCCTTGCTGGTTTCCAGCTCCTCGGTGGCCGAGCGCAATTCCTCGTTGATGGCCTGCAGTTCCTCGTTGGAGGCGCGCAGCTCCTCGTTGGAGACTTCCGCGTGCTCGATGGTTTCCTGCAGTTTTTCCTTGCTGCGCTGGAGTTCCGCTTCCAGCTGGTTCAGCACCACGTCCTGGTGTTCTTCCTTCGCTTCCGGCGGCACGTCGTTCATCGTCTGTTCAATTTCCTCGAACAGCACCAGCACGAAATCGGCCCCGGCCACGTCATCGGTAAACGGACGCGCGATGACGTTGACGACGAAGGCCTTGTTGTTCTCGCGCTTGACCAGCACCCGCTGGCCTTCCACGCTGCTGCGCGTCTGCATGGCCTGGTACAGCGCGGTGCGCAACTCCAGCCGCAGCTCCGGCAGCACCAGCGCCAGCACGTTGCGCGAAGGTTCGCCGCCCACATGGCGCAGGAAGCGCCCGGCCGAATCGGACATGTGGACGATGTTCGAATCCTGGTCCACCACCACGCTGGGGGGCGCGAACTTGCTCAGCGCACGCTGGTGCACCTCGGAGAAGGAAAACTGGCGGCGGCCGATGCCGGGCGCCAGCAGCTCGGGCACGCGGTTGACCGGGCCCGTGGTCAGCGCCGGCACGTAGCGCAAGGAGCGCGACAGCGGGCGGGCCCGGTAGATGCGGTTCTTCTTGTCGAAGGGGACGAAGAATTCGGAGGCGGCGTCGGCCGACTCGGAGCTGCCCAGGAAGAGGAAGCCGTCCGGCTTCAGCGCAGAGTGGAACATTTCCATCACGCGCAGCTGCACGTCGCGGTTCAGATAGATCAGCAGGTTGCGGCAAGAGATCAGGTCCAGCTTGGAGAACGGCGGATCGCGCAGCAGGTTGTGCGAGGCGAACAG
>DASWYX010000110.1:0-7755 GCA_036404755.1 Pseudoduganella sp. | reverse complement strand
GGAAAGTGTGCAAGTGGCTGAGTCTATCGTTACCACAATCGTGGGCGCCGTTTCATTGTCGCAGTTGGCCACCCGGCCTTCGGTAAGTGATGCTATTTTGGAGAACGCGCGGCGTACGGTGAATGTCCTGGTGGACGCGGCTGCCGTGATGACGGCGGGTCGGTAACTGGCTGCGTAGGAGAGGTTGACTTATCCGCGGCACTTCAACGGAACGCTGCCAGGCCCCGCTTGACAGCCTCGCGTTCAGATACGCGTTCGAACCATTCACTCATCTCAGGCAGCCTGGCCCAGTCGATCTCATTGTGATAAGCCAGCGAGATCGTGAAGGCCGCAATGTCCGCTATTGAAAAATCATCGCCGGCCACGTAGGAATGTTGCTGAAGGAAGGTGTTGGCGTACATCAGGTTACGTATGGAAGCGATATCTAAATACTGGGCCGCCTCTGGATAGGCCGCCCCCTTCAGATGAAAACCCGTATTGCTCGGCACGACCACGTCGGTCACAAAGTAAAAGTACCGTTCGAACACCTTTGCGCGTGCCAGTGAAGTTGTACCGAGCAGGCTTGCCCCGTTGGCATTCTCGGCTGCGAACAGCATTATCGCGTTCGACTGCGTGATGACGGACTTTTTGCCGTCCTCGCCAGTGATGGCCAGAGCAGGTACTTGCCCCAAGCGATTGATCGACAAGAACGGCTCCTGCTTGTGTTCGCCCCGTCGAAGGGCGATCGTCTCGGCGGAATAGCTTAGTCCAGACTCCTCCAGGGCTATGGAAGCTCGAATGCTATTCCCTGTTCTGGCGCCGTACAAGGTCAGGTCTTTGATCAACATGATATTTTCCTCTGTCTTGCACTGTGGCTCGCCAATTATCGTTATTGTGATTATATTTGTCGCGAATTAGGAGTCAAGTGTAATCTAAATCTATGCGTTAGATCGACGCGCCTTCAAGGGCGCGGTTCGCGGCAAAGATCTACGTCGGTCCTTGATATAATAAGATTGAGCCTCAAAATAAGATGTCAGCCAGCATCGGCATCTCGCTGGAATCGCGGCAGGGAAGTTGGCGAGGGAAGGGGGGCTTCACACGCTTGTGACGTTTAGAGTGTGGGATCTTGATTAATTCTGATACGTGAGCACATCATGCGTAAATCGAAAGCTGATACTGCGGAAACGCGCAAACACATCCTTTTGACTGCATCAGGGATGCTTTTGCGCGAAGGTATCTCCGCGACGGCCATCTCAGACGTGATGGCCGCAGCCGGACTCACTCAAGGGGGCTTCTACAGGCATTTCCAGTCGAAAGAGCATATGGTTGCGGAGGCAAGCGCCACTGCTTTTGACGGGATTTTCGCAACCCTTGAGGCTGCTACAGCGGGGAAATCTCCCCAGGAGTCGATAGAGATCATCGTTCACGGATATCTGAATCAGCTTTCGCTTGGTGAGGAAGGCCAGCTTTGCCCGCTGGGTAACCTGTCCAGCGAACTCCGGCTGGCTGACGACCAAGTCAAATCAGTCGCTGTGGAAGGCTATGCCAGGATGGTCAAGCTGTTAGCGTCATATCTGATGCGCCTGAATTACACGGACTACATGGGCCTGGCCGAGGGCATTGTGTCCGTGCTTGTTGGCGCGTACTCTGTATCCCGCGTGGCTGTCGACCCTGACATGACCGCGTCAATCTTGAAGAATGCAGAAGTGACGGTGAACTTGCTGCTGAAGGCGGCGCCGACTAGCGCTGGTCTGGTGAAGGCGGCATGATATTCGGCAAAGAAAAACGCAATCGCGACGCCGATAGCCATCAATAGCACTGCGACATCGTTGTTCTAGTGGCGGCCGAAGGCTTCCATGCAGCTGGCGCGCAGCCACTGCAGGCGGAGCTGGAGGGCCTGTTCGTCTGCCGTGTGGGCCGGGCCAGGCGTGGAGGGCGGCGGTTCGCCCGGGTGCTGGCCGCGCAGGTAGTCGGAGTAGCGGTGCAGGATATCGGCCAGTTCCGGCGCCGGCTCGCTGGTATGGAGGCATTGAAGGGCTACGGCCTGGGTGGCGGCGAACAGCGCTTCGGTGCGCGCCGCGCCGCTCAGTGGGCCTTCGAAGGCGGCGGCAGCGGCTTGCTGGCTGGCGCTGCGCAAGTCCTGCAGCACGGCGTGCCGGGCGGCGGCCGCACCACTGCGGTCGGCTGGAGGCATGCAGTTGCGCAGCACGCGCGCCAGCGTAAGCCGCAACTGGTCGGTCGCCCGCTCCGGCCACACGTATCGAAACACCACGCCCATCACGACCGTGCCGAGGAGTACGCCGATCAGGCGGTCGCGCACCACGGTGACGTCGGCGCTTGGCTGGAATCCATGCAGGATGCACAGGAAGAAGGCAAAGGCCATTTGCCAGCCGAAGTAGGCAATGCGCTCACCGCCCGTCGATATCCAGGCTGCGGCAAATGTGACTGGCGCGATCAGCAGCAACAGGCCTCCCAGCGATTCGAGCCTGGGCACGATGAAGACGGTTGCAAGCAGGGCGATCGCGCCTCCCGCCAGCGCGCCTGCAATGCGCAAGGTGGCTTTATGGGCCGTGGCGCCAGAAGTGGTGAGGGCAATGACGGCGCAGGTAACGACACAGGTATGGATGGCCGGCCAGTTCACGCCCGTATAGAGGATGTAGCAGAGCATCGCTGCAAAGGTGACTTTCAGCGCGAACTGGATGTAGACGGGATTGCTGCGCGCGTCCGGCACGATCAGCCGGGGCCTGGCGGCAGGGGCCGGAGCTGGAGGGGCGGTCCCGGCCTGCGCAGTCTGCGCTGCACTCCGGCCTTCTGCGCCTTGCGCCGTTTGCCAGTGACTCCAGATCCGCGCCATGTCGGTTTCCATTTCGCTCAGCAGAATATCGAGCTGCGATGCGCCCGGAGGCGCCGTTGCGGCAGATGGGATATCAGGCATGGCGACTTGGAAGCCTGGACTGGCGATGGCCTGTTGCAGGCTGGCGCAGGCTTCCCGTAGCCGTTCCAGGCGCGCTGCCTGTTCACCGCTGACCGGCCCGGCCGGCAGCGCGGAAAGCATGCAGCTGGCTTCCACCAGGCTGCCCAGGTTTTCCAGCGCGGCGCTGTACTCCGGCATGCGGCGCACAAAACCGGGATCGCGGCTGGCCGCCAGTTTCATCAGGGCGAAGGGGCGCTGTGGATCCAGAGCGCGCATCGCGCCATGTGGCAGGGCCAGCGCCACGGACGTGCTTTGGCGGGAGAGCTCCAGGTGGCTGGCGACAAAACCGAGCCGAAAGCGGATCTCTTCGCGCAGCAGCTCGACCGGGCGGGCCGGCACGACCATCAAATTGACCAAAATGACAACCGTGATCGAGAAGGTCAGCGCCCCCCACGTCCAGAGCGTATCGCGAACGAGAGGTTCGCCGGCCGGGTACAGGTCCACCGTCGATTGTGTGATCAGGAAAATGAAACCGAGACCGAAGCCCAAGGCGCCGAGCACAGAGATGCGCGAGAAATACATGCCGAGGCCGAACAGCGCCGCCATCAGCGCAAGCCGCAGGGCAGGCTGGTTGACGCTGATGCGGAAGACCAGCAGCGTCAGGATGATGGCGACCGTGGCTGCCACGATCAGCGCAATGCCGGTTTTGGCGGTGGTCGCCATATCCTCGCGCGAAATGAAGAAAACCATATAGGCCGCCAGTGCCGTGCTGGGAATCTGCAGTGTCATCGAAATGGTGACGATGACCAGGCAGGCCAGCACCATGCGCAGGCTGGCATCGATCCGGCCCGGATAGGGCTGCAGGGCGTCTCGCAGGAAGGCCAGCACGCCGGCCGGGGCAGCGGCCTGCTGCTGCTCCGAAGGCCGCACCGCGCTATTCATTGCCTGGCCCGCGCCTGGCTATCGGCGCCATCTGCCGTGACGATGGCGACGGCGGATGCGCCGACGCGGAACAGGTCTTCGGCAGGATCGCTGACGCGTATGCGCACCGGGAAACGCTGCGCCACGTGCACCCAGTTGATCGAGCGCGGCACGCGCGGCAGGCCCTGCGCGCTGCCGCCTTCTTCCGGCAGCACGCCCCAGCCTATCGATTCAACCACGCCATTGAAGCGGCGGTCCGGATTGATCATCAGGTAAACGCTGGCCTTCGAGCCGTTATGCATTTGCGCCAGCTCGGTTTCGCGGAAATTGGCGATGACATACCAGTTCCGCGTATCGATCAGCGTGAACAGCGGCCGCCCCGCCGTAGCAAACTCGCCGACGGAAATCTTGAGGTCGACCACGCGGCCGTCGAAAGGAGCACGCACCACGGTTTGCTGCGCCAGGAACTCGGCGTGCGCAATGGCGGCCGCCAGTTCGGCCTTTTGCGACTCCAGCGCCTCAACGCTGCTGACGGCGCTGCGCGCGCGCTGCAAGTCGAAACGCGCGGCTTTCAGTTCCAGGCTGGCCGTGCTGGCTGCGGTGCGGGCCAGGTCAACCTGCTCTTTGGTGACGAATTCATCGGCCAGCAGAGGTTCCAGTCGCTGCAGGCTGGAGCGCTTCTGCGCCGCATTGTCGGCCGCCCGGGCGACGCCTGCAGCGCTGGCCGAGGCGGCATGGTTCTGCGCGTCGACCTGGCGTTGCGTCAGGCGGATCTGATGCGTGAGCGTCTCGGCCTGGGCGCGCAGCTTTTGCACATCCAGGTCGAAAGGCGTGGAATCGATAACGAACAATACGTCGCCCTTGTGGACGATGGCATTGTCCTTCACCCTCAGTTCAACGATGCGGCCGGCAACCTGCGAAGCCACCCCGATGGAATTGGCGTGGGCGTAGGCGTCATCCGTGCGGGGTGCGTTGTTGACGACGACCAGCGCATACGCAAGGGCCACCAGCGCCAGAATGGCGACGATCGGCAGCAGCAGGCGGCGGGACCTGGCTGCTGGCGGAGGAGCGGCAGGAACAGTATTCATGGCGGAACTACCCGTTGAACAAAATAAGCCAGGCCAGGGTCCCGAACAACAGGGCCAGCATGGGGTAAAGCAGGGGCGGCGCGGGCGAGGCGATGATGCCGGTGGCGCCGGCAATGGCGCGCGCGTCGAGCGTGAGCACGATGCCCAGCAGCGCGCTGATCATCCAGCTCGGGAAAAAGGCTCCGAATATCGCCACGCTGGGGGCCCGGCTGCAGCCGCTGCATAGCAGGGGAAGGAGAACCACAAAAATCTTGGCGGTCATGGCGCAATGTTCCTTGTACTTGCAGCCATGATGGCATTGGCGCCGGCGGCGATCTTCAGCTTTCCTGCTGCGCTTTGCAAAGTCTTGCGTATTTTTGGGACGAAGGTATTCGGACGCAAAAAACTGCCGGTACACTGGTTTCATCTGAGGGACGGGATGATGGACCGATATTTGCGAATCCGGATTGCGATCTGCGGCCTGCTGGCCATGTATAACGCTTTGCCCGCCGCGGCGCAGGAGCGCGGCCCCGCGCCGTTCTGTGGCGGCACGCACGCCGCCGAAGGCGACGGCTTCTCGCCGGACAGGCCGCAGACGCTGGCGGACCTGGTCGCCATCGGCATGAAGCGCAATACCGATACGCGCACCTCATGGCTGCAGGCCGAGGATGCGGCGCTGAATCTGGGCGTCACACGGAGCAAATTCGGACCGATACTGGCGGCGGAAGCGGCTGCCCTGCATGAGCACTCAGCCTTCCCTCTGCCGAAGAACCTGGATCCGCGCGGCTACTTCAAGTCCAACGCTGAAGCGATTGTTCCGTCGGTCACGCTGAAATGGCTGGTCTATGATTCCGGCGGCAAGGAAGCCGCGCTGGAGCAGGCCAGCCAGGCGCTGCTCGGCGCGAAGTTCAGCTTCAATGCCACGCACCGCAAGGTCACGATCTTGATCACCCGGCATTTTTATCACCTGGCGGCTGCATTGGCGCGGCGCGAGGCGACGGAAGCCGCGCTGCAGAATGCACTGATGGTCGAGCAGGTGTCGCAGGCACGGCGTAGCCGCGGCCTCGCCACGGCGCCTGAATCGCTGCAGGCGCGCGCCGCCGCCGCCGAAGCAAGGCTGCAGATGGAGGATGCTGTATCGGCTGTCGAGGAATCGCGCATGGCGTTGATGGAAGCGGCCGGCTTGCGCCCCGATACGCAGCTTTGCGTGCAGATGCCTGGTGGTTCGCCCGCGCCCGACGGGGAGCAGAAAATCGACAAGCTGGTCGAGCAAGCCGTATCCACCCGTCCCGAAGTACAGGCTGCGCTGGCGCAGGTGAGGGCGGGCGAGGCCAATGTGAATCTCGCCAAATCCGATTACGGGCCGAAGATCCTGCTGCATGCCCACGTGGGCGAAAACATTGGCCGCACGCGGTCCAACAGCGGGCCATGGTCCACCGTCAACCAGCCGGTTTACGGCATAGGCCTGCTATTCCAGATCCCGCTGTACGACGGCTCCATACGCAAGAACACCGTGGCCCTGGCCCGCTCGAAGCAGGAAATCGCCGAGGCCAAGCTGGATGGCGTGAAAAACCAGGTGGTGCATGAAGTCGTGAAGGCTCACCTGGACCTGTCCCTCGCAAGACGGCGCGTTGAAAGCAGCACGGCCCTGCTGGCGGCGGCACAGGAATCCTTCGACTCCACGTTGAAGTCTTATAAGCAGGGGCTGTCCACGATGCAGGAGATCAGCAACGCCGCCGCTTCGCTGGCCAGGGCGAAGACCGCGAGCACCCAGGCGGCAACGGACCAGCGTACTGCGCGCGCCGTGCTGGCATTCGCGGCTGGCGATATGCTGGATGTATTACCCTAGTTGCGCGCGGTAGGCTGCTGGCGGCATGCCCGCCAGCATGGAGAAGCGCGTGGTGAAATAGCTCTGGCTGCGGTAGCCGACTTCGAAGGCAATATCTGAAATGGCCTTGTCCGACTCGGCCAGCATGCGCTTGGCGGCATCGATTCGACAGCGCATGATGAACTGGTGCGGCGATTCGCCAGTCGCCTGCTTGAACATGCGGGCGAAATGGTAGGGGCTGATGCCGACATGTTCGGCGATGTCCTGGAATCCGATGTCGTCGCGGAAGTGATGGCCGATGAAGTCCAGGGCGCGGCGCAGCTTGTGGCGGGGCAGGCCGGCGGCCGTATTATCCGGCGCCGCGCTGTAGCTGCGCAGAAGGTGCTGGCCGATAACGATCGCCGCAGCGTCCAGATAGGCGCGATCCAGTGTTCCGCCATGCTGGAGCTGCTGCGCCATTGATCGGGCAAAGTGCAGGAGGAAAGGATCGAAGACGGCGTATCGGCCCGCCAGCACGTGTTCATCCATCGCGTGCTGTGCGGCCAGCGTGCGCAGAAATCCGGCGGCAATCCAGATGGTCGTCAGATTCGCTGGCTCGTCGCCCTGAAAACTATGCGGCAGGCCTGCCGGAATGATGGAGATATCGCGGTCCGAGAGGGGGACATGCGTGAGTTTGCCCGCTTCGCGGAAGCTGAGTGACAACGCTGCGTCCAATCCGGCGACGACAATCTTGTGCGCACCGTGCCACTGGCCGCTTTCGTCTGCATCGTGCGGACCGGTGCGGACACGGATCACATCGCTGCAGGCTTCCAGCTCCGCCGGCGACGGGCTTGGCAGGTAACGGTCGTCTGGCATGGTCGGCTCCTTCAGAACTTGCATTGCGATCATACTTCACGCTCGTGGCCTGTGCTGGCGGGTACAGGCTGGGCGCTCTTCATAGGCACAACAGGACAAAGTCGCGTGGCTGCAGCCGGGATGGGCGCAGCACAGGCCGCATCGGCGTGGCGCGGCCGGTGGGCGCATGGCGGCCCAAAAAAATAGTATCC
>DASWYX010000109.1:0-9212 GCA_036404755.1 Pseudoduganella sp. | reverse complement strand
GCTGCCGCCGACAAAACCAACGCCGCGCCAGCCGCACCTCGCGCACCTGACCTCGTGTCCTCCAGCGTCACCGGCAGCGCGTCCGGCGCGGCGCATGGCGTCATGGGCGGCGCTCGTGAGGCCAGCGGCTACGCATCCAGCGCCGCTGGCAGCGCATCCGGTGCAGCGCATGGCACCGTGGGCGGCGCTCGCGAAGCCAGCGGCAACGCGTCAATCGTTGGCAGCGGATCTGGCGCGGCGCGTGACGCGGTGAGTGGCGCTAGCGAAGCTGGCGGCGCATCCGGCGCGGCGCGAGGTGCAATGGGCGGACCACGCGATGCGGGCGGTAACGCATCCATCGTTGGCAGCGCGTCCGGCGCGGCGCGTGGCGTCATGGGCGGACCACGCGATGCGGGCGGTAACGCGTCCATCGTTGGCAGCGCGTCCGGCGCGGCGCGTGGCGCCATGGATGGAGCTCGCGATGCGAGCGACAATGCATCGGGCGCTGCTGGCAGCGCGCGTGGGACGTCGGCCGAAGCGGCAGGCAGCGGTAATGGCGGCATTGCGGGCGCCCTGAGCGGCGCTCGCGCAGCCAATGCTTCGCGTGACGGCGGCGCTTCGTCGCACGCCACGCGGACTGGCGGCGCTGAGGGCTCGCTGCTCGGCGCCGGTCGCGCCAGCGGAGGCGCACGAGGCGACAACCATGGCGCGGCGCGCAGCAACGGCAGCAACGGCGGCGGCACCAAGAGCGCCAGCGCCGACTCGCGCGGCAACGCCCGCAGCACCAAGAGCGCCAGCGCCGATGTGCTCGGCAACGGCGGCAGCAACAGGAGCGCCAATGCCGGTGCACGCGGCAACGGCAACGCCGGCAGCAGCGGTAACGGCAACGCCGGCGCGTACGGCAATGGCAACGGCAGCGGTAGCGCCAACGCTGGTGCGTACGGCAATGCCAGCGGCCGCGGCAGCGCGAATGCGGGCGGGCACCCCAGCGCACAGGCCGCGCAAGGCGGCGCGCAGTCCGGCGCGAATGGCGGCGCAAACGGAGGCGCTAATGGCGGCGCGAACGGCTCCGCGTCGCGCCGCATGAGCGCGTCGCTGAACGCCAGCGCCAGCGCCAATGTCGGCGCAAGCGCAGGCGCCAACAACGCCAACGCTGCAGCGCAAAACTAAAAGAAGCGCGTGAGGCCGTGCACCACGATCGCGCGTTAGCGCCTGTTTTTACAGGCTTTTTACGCGCCATTTCGGCGCAGGCCTGTCACTATATGGCTTTCTTCGTTAAGAAGGGAACACATTTCGCAATTAATGTGCTAATCTGCGCGCTCCATTAACCAAGGAGGTAGTAATGAAAAAAGGCGAACTGATTGCAGAATTTGCGAAGCGTACCGAAATGTCCGGCGCAGCCGCTAACGACGCAGTTAACACCCTGATCGCAATCGTTACCGAACGTCTGAAAAAGGGCGACACGGTCGGCATCACCGGCTTCGGCACCTTCTCCGTAGCCAAGCGCGCTGCTCGCAAAGGCCGCAATCCTGCAACCGGCGAAGCGATCAAGATCGCAGCTTCCAAGACCCCTAAGTTCTCGGCTGGCGCGACCCTGAAGGCCGCTGTGAACCCGACCAAGAAGAAGTAATACCGGCTGCTGCCAGAATGGCGGTTCAAGGCAGGCCACCGCGGCCGGTCTTGAACCGCCGTTTTTTATTGTGCGTCGCACTGCCGGTTTGGAGCCTATCCTCTAATGGCGCCGCGGGTTTTCTTTGTATGATGGCGCATCGCAAACCCACCAAAGAGGAAAACACCATGAGCCTTCAGGACCAGTTCGACGCAGCCGTCGCCGATTCCAAGAACCTGCCGGAGCGTCCGGACAATATGACGCTGCTGAAAATCTACGCACTGTACAAGCAGGGTTCTTCCGGCGATGCGACCGGCGAGCGTCCCGGCATGACCGACTTCGTCAATCGCGCCAAGTTCGACGCCTGGGCCGCCCTAGCCGGCACGTCGCAGGACGACGCCAAGCAGCAGTACATCGACCTGATCGAAAGCCTGAAGTAATCCCCTCCATCAGGGACCATATCCAGCGCGCGGCGCGGACTACTGGTCCCTGCGCTCCTTCCTTCCGGCGCCGCCGTCAGCGCCTGTCTGACAGTACCGGGTCTTCCGCCTCCGGGCCCGCCGGTGCGCTGCGGCTGATTCAACAGGAAGACGGCAAAGCGTGGCACACTGTCCGAACCTTCCAACTCTCCCATTCCGAGCCATGATGAAAAAGATGCCGCTGGCGCCGAACCCGCAGGCGTACCTGGAGTCCCTGAGTGGCTGGCAGCGCAGCTACGTGGAAGCGCTGCGTGCGGCGGTGCTGGAATCGGCGCCGCTGGAGGAACGCGTGAAGTGGGGACACCTGGTCTACTTCTCGAACGGCCCGGTGCTGCTGATCCGCGCCGAAGAACAGCGCGTGCTGTTCGGCTTCTGGCGCGGACAACGCCTGCGCGGCATCGAAGCGCGCCTGAAACCAGGCGGCAAATACGAAATGGCGACGATGGAGCTGCATGAAGACACGCCCTTCGAGCGCTCCATCGCGCAAGACCTGGTCAAATCCGCCGTCGCCCTCAACGCCTCCCTCGGCAACCCCGCGGTGCCGCAATGACGGGTGGCCTGCTGATCCGCGAGGCTCGCATCGGCGACAGCGACGCGATGTGGGATATCTTCAGACAGGTGATCGCCAGCGGCGATGCCTTCCCCTTTGGCGAGAGCTTTGACAGGCAGACCTTCGTGGCGCACTGGCACGGAGGCCACCAGGCTTATGTGGCCACGCAGGGCCAAAGCATCGTGGGTATGTACAAGATGGGAGCAAACTACCCGGACCACGGCTCGCACGTGGCGAGTGCGACCTACGCGGTAGCGCCGCAGGCGCAGGGCCAGGGCGTGGGCAGGGCCATGGTGGCGGACAGCCTGGAGCGGGCGTGCCGCGACGGCTTCCTGGCGATGCAGTTCAATTATGTGGTGACGACCAACGCGCCGGCGATGGCGCTGTACCGGAAATTCGGATTCGAGCAGGTCGGCACGCTGCCAAAGGCATTCAGGCATCGCCAGCTAGGGCTGGTCGACGCCTGCGTGCTGTTCAGGGAACTTTAAGCGGCAGCAAACACGCTGCGCATTTTCTCGGCCACCTTGTTTTCGATGGCGCCCTTGAAGGCGCCCATCAGGAAACCGAGCTTGATATTCATATGCGCCTGGCTTTCGGCCAGCGTCAGCGTGCCTTCGACGCCGCTGCGTCCGAAGCGCAGGGTATCGCCGTGCCAGGTGCAGGCGAGATCGAATTCCCTGGCAATGCGTTCAGCGACTTTTTCGGCGGCCGCGCGGGCGGCTTCGGGCGCCAGGCTGTGGGCCTGGGTGATATTGATGTCGGACATGCGCCTTCTCTACTAATTCAGCAAAAGGCGCAATTTTACAGCAGACATACTTTTGCGATGCATCAAAGGCAGGTGGGCCGCCCGGGGCGACCATGTTCGTTCATGCGTACCTTGGGGAGAGAACCATCATGGACCAGAAAGTGATCGTGCCGGTAGAAGCCGTCCTGACCAAAACCATGGCGCTGCCCGTCGGCTATGTGCCTACGCCATCCGAGCCCTATCGCCTGCATCGCAAGACGGCGGAACTGCTGGCGCAACCGGGGCTGCCGCGCCTGAAGGACGGCATGATGCCGACGAAGCTGGCCGGGACGCCGGTTGCCGGCGCGCGTGTGCTGATGTGGAAGCAGGACCCGTCGGTCAGCGACCTTGGCACGCGCAAGTCCTTCCTGCCCGGCGTGATCCTGGAAGGTCCGCGCGATGCGCGCATTACCTTTGGTAAGCCGGGCATCGCACCTGTCAGCCCGAATGCCTTCGGCGACTTCATCATGTCGCCCAACACCGACCAGTTCGACGCCGTGCACACCTTCGCCGTCGTACGGCAAACGCTGACCATGTACCAGCGCGTGCTGGCCGCCGGCGACAGCGGCGCTCCCCTGCCCTGGGCCTGGAACAGCGCGCGCAATACCGATCCGCTGGCTGTTTTTCCGCACGGCCTGCCGAATGTGATGAATGCCTATTACAGCCGCAACGACCGCGCGCTGAAGTTCGGCGACTTCGTGCCGAGCGGCAGCCCTGAGCGCATCTTCACCTGCCGCTCTTTCGATATCGTCGCGCATGAAACCGGCCACGCCGTGCTGGATGGCCTGAAGCCGAAATGGATCCAGGGCAGCGCGCCGCCGCAGACGGGCGGCCTGCACGAATCCTTTGGCGACCTGACGGCGATTTTCCTGGCCCTGTCCCAGCTCGACCAGGTGGAAGCCGTGATCGCGCAAACGAAGGCGGACTTGCACGACAAGACCTTCCTGGCCGATATGGCGGAGCAGTTCGGCCTGGCGCTGGGCCGCCCGAACGGCTTGCGCAATGCGGACAACGACCTGAAGCTGTCCGAAGCGGGCAACGAAGTGCACGCCATCTCGCAAGTGTTCACCGGCGCCATCTACGACATCCTGGCCGACATCTTCGCCTACGAGCGCCAGCCCGGCCTGCATGACGACGCGGCCGTGCTGCATGCGGTCGGCGCCTATGTCTGCAGCCTGGTGATGCGCGCGCTGGTGCATGCACCGGATGCGACGCCCAAGTTTGCGGACGTGGTCAACCAGATGCTGCGCCTGGCGAATGAGGACGGCAAACCGGTCGATTACCGCAACTTCATCCGCAACCGCTTCACGCTGCGCGAAGTCGTGGTGTCGCCCGTTCCCCTGAGCGACGACCACCAGGCGGACCTACCGAGGGAGCCGATGGTGGAAGATGCGCCGGACGCCCATCAAGACCGCCGCGCCTGCTGCGGCACGATGAACCACGCCGAGTATTTTGCGCTGGAAGAAGTGCTGGACGCCGAGCGCCAGGCGCTGGCGGCATGGTGCCAGGGATGGCAGGCTCGCCATGGGGCGTAATACCCTTTTTCCGGGCGCAATGTGCCAAATTTGCTACGATCAGCGGCGCGGGGGCACCGTGTGGCGCGAATTTGCTTATATGTATTGTGTATAACGCTGAATTGTGAGAAATAGCGAATTGCCTTAAAATACAGTGCTTTGCTGAGCTTTTTCCAGCGCATCAATATAGATAGGACTGTTATGACCCACGTAGTCACCGAATCCTGCATCGCCTGCCGTTACACGGACTGCGTCGATGTTTGCCCGGTAGATTGTTTCCGGGAAGGCCCGAATTTCCTGGCAATCGACCCGGACGAATGCATCGACTGCGCCGTTTGCGTAGCGGAGTGCCCGGTGAATGCCATTTTCGCTGAGGAAGACGTGCCGTCCGACCAGCAGCAATACATCAAGATCAACGCCGACCTGTCGCGCAACTGGCCTTCGATTACGAAGACCAAGCCTGCCCTGCCTGAAGCGGATCAGTTCAAGGACGTGAAAGAGAAAGCTCATTTGCTGCAACGCTAATCACGCAGCGGCGGGTCAATGATCCGCCCTGCGCGCCAGCGAGAGCTATTGTTTATCGTGCAACACCGCGCCTGACGCGGTGTTCGCTTATTTGGATGGAATGAGAATCATTATGAACGTCGTCAGCACCCCACCCGGTGGTCTCCACGAAACCGATGCCGTGATTATCGGCGCCGGCCCGGTCGGCCTGTTCCAGGTATTCGAACTCGGCCTGCTGGAGATCAAAGCCCACGTGATCGACTCCCTGACCGCCGTCGGCGGCCAGTGCGTTGAACTGTATCCGGACAAGCCGATCTACGACATTCCCGCCATTCCATCCTGCACCGGCCAGGAACTGACCGACGGCCTGCTGAAGCAGATCGAGCCTTTCGGCGCGACCTACCACCTGGGCCAGGAAGTGACCGTGGTGCAGAAGCGCGAAGACGGCCGTTTCGACGTCGAAACCAGCCTGGGCACCAAGTTCATCACCAAGACCATCTTCATCGCCGCCGGCGTGGGTTCCTTCCAGCCGCGCACCATGAAGGTGGAGGGCATCGAGGCCTTCGACGGCTCGCAAGTGTTCTACCGCGTGAAGGATCCGGCAAAGTTCGAAGGCAAGAACCTGGTCATCTGCGGCGGCGGCGACTCCGCGCTGGACTGGGCGCTGAACTTCGTGGGCAAGGCCGAGTCCGTGGTGCTGCTGCACCGCCGTGAAGATTTCCGCGCTGCGCCCGCTTCCGTCGCCAAGATGAAGCAGCTGTGCGAGGAATACGAAATGCAGCTGATCATCGGCCAGGTGAGCGGTATCGAAACCAAGGACGACAAACTGTCCGAACTGCGCGTGACCGGCGCCGACGGCGTGACCCGCCGCGTGCCGCTGGATATGCTGCTGGTGTTCTACGGCCTGTCGCCGAAGCTGGGCCCGATCGCCGAGTGGGGCCTGGACATCGAGCGCAAGCAACTGAAAGTGGTTTCGACCGAAAAGTTCGAGACCAATGTGCCGGGCATCTTCGCCGTGGGTGACATCAACACCTATCCGGGCAAGAAAAAGCTGATCCTGTCGGGCTTCCACGAGGCTGCCCTGGCCGCGTTCGGCGCTGCACCATACATCTTCCCGGACAAAAAAATCCATATGCAGTACACGACAACGTCGCCAAAACTGCACAAAGTGCTGGGCGTCGAAACTCCCGTGTTCGACTGATCCGACCGAATCTTCGGAGCGATCCTACAAAAAAGCAGCGGAAACGCTGCTTTTTTTCTTTTCCAGCCAGTATTATCTTGGTATGGAGGCCGAAACGCCGTGGTTTGTGCTCTTTCTGGGAGGTATTGCGAAATGCTGTAGGTCATGAACAAATGGCCTATAATTGGATTACGATTCCGCATTGCCACATTGCCGCAGTGCATTACGACCGGGAATTCTCCTATGCTTTACCAACTGCACGAAATGCAACGATCCTTGTTGAGCCCGCTTATGCAATGGGCCGAGGCATCGTCCAAACTCTTTACCAATCCCGTGTCGCCCTTGGCGCACACGCCGTTCTCCCAGCGTATCGCGGCCGGCTACGAGCTGATGTACCGCCTAGGTAAGGATTACGAGAAACCGGCTTTCGGTATCAAGGAAGTCGAAGTCAACGGCAAGCAGGTGCCGATCATCGAACGCGTGGTCGACAACAAGCCTTTCTGCAAGCTGCTGCACTTCGGCAAGGACCTGAGCGAGAAAGAGATCAAGGCCCTGAAGCAGCCGACCGTGCTGATCGTGGCGCCCTTGTCCGGCCACCATGCAACGCTGCTGCGCGACACCGTGCACGCCATGCTGCATGAACACGATGTCTACATCACGGACTGGGTGGACGCGCGCCAGGTGCCGCTGTCGGAGGGCCCCTTCCATCTGAACGATTACGTGAAATACGTGCAGCAGTTCATCCGCCGCCTCGGCCCGGACGTCCACGTGATTTCCGTCTGCCAGCCGACCGTGCCGGTGCTGGCGGCCATCTCGCTGATGGCCACCAACAAGGATCCGATGCTGCCGAAGACCATGACGATGATGGGCGGCCCGATCGATCCGCGCAAGTCGCCGACCGCGGTCAACAACCTGGCAACCGAGAAGAAGTATTCCTGGTTCGAAAATACCGTGATCTATGCGGTGCCGCCGAACTATCCGGGCTTTGGCCGCAAGGTCTATCCGGGCTTCCTGCAGCATGCGGGCTTTATCGCCATGAATCCTGGCCGTCACGCCCAATCGCACCGCGAGTTCTACATGCACCTGGTGCGCGGCGACGATGAGCCGGCGGAAAGCCACCGCAAGTTCTACGACGAATACAATGCAGTGCTGGACATGCCGGCCGAGTATTACCTCGACACGATCAAGACCGTGTTCCAGGACTTCGCGCTGCCGCAGGGCACCTGGGAAGTCGACGGCCAGCTGGTGCGTCCACAGGACATCACCAATGTGGCGCTGCTGACCGTGGAAGGCGAGCTGGATGACATCTCCGGCGCCGGCCAGACTCAGGCCGCCCACGAACTGTGCTCCGGTATCCCGGCCGATATGCAGGAAGACTTCGTCGTGCCGCAAGCCGGCCACTACGGCATCTTCTCCGGCCGCCGCTGGCGCGAAATCGTCTGCCCGAAGATCACCGATTTCATCAAGCAGCACGGTTAAGCTAACGCTACCAACTCCCAAACGCCCCGCTCGCCGGGGCGTTTTTTATCGGGCAGGAATCAGCAGATAGCCGATTAAGCCCATCACGGAAGCGAGCACTCCGCCCGCCATCATGACCCAAAAGAAGAATGGATTGAAGCGCTCAGCGTCACCAACCAGGTCTTCCAGGTATTCATAGTCTTTCCCTCGGAATCTCATACCACCTCCAGTCTCAAGCGAAATGGTGAACTATCGCCAGCTGACCGCGGACACACAACAGAAGAATAGTGACAGCAGCATCAGCGTGTATCGGACTACTCGTCCCTCGTGAATTTCGTTGCCCATGATGCCGAGCGCTCAGTGGAGCCACCGCAGCAAGGAGAGCTGGCCGTCGCGGACAGGCATCAACAAAATCGTCCGCCAGTTAGCGCGTGTGAAGGCCGCGCAGCCTGGTATCGCAATGAGCAAGACAGGCAGCGCCAGTGGCAGCAGGATGTTGACGATGTGCCAGTCGGTCATTGTGCCTCCTGCGTGAAACGCGGAGGCTTCAGTCTGGCGGGCGAATGGGTGGCGCAACTGAGGCAGGTCAATCGCCGCTCGCAGGCTCCTCGCCGAGGCGGCGCCAGTAATCGCGCTCGAGTTTGTGCAGGTCGAGCTCACGGGCGGCTTCGTTGAAGGCGCGCTGGCGGGCGTGGCCCTCGGGCGTGCGCTGGAAGCACAAGTGCACGCTGCGCTCGCCGAACAGGTGGCTGTCGACGCCGATATGCGCGCGGTCGGCGTGGAACTCGGGCCCGGCCAGCAGGTAGCGCAGCACGTATTTTTCGATCACGATCGCCTGGAAACGCTTGCCGAGCAACTTGCGCAAGTTGGTCTCGTCGCTGACGCCCTCCTCCACGTGCAGCAAACCCTCGCGCACCATCCGGTCGAACTGCTCGCCATTGGAATAGCCGGCCACCGTGCCAACGCGGATGCCGTGCAGATCGGCCAAAGAGGAAGCACTCACCGGCGCGCTTTTCAGGTAAGCGAGCACCGGCTGGGAGCTGCCCAGCGCCGTGGAAAAATAGCAAATCTTCTCGCGTTCGGGCGTGCGCCACACGGGCATGAAACCAATGTAGTCCGGATTGTGGAGGCCGAATTCCATCGTGCGCTTCCATG
>DASWYX010000108.1:0-9026 GCA_036404755.1 Pseudoduganella sp. | reverse complement strand
CATGATGGCGCTGGCCGGCATCTCGGGTGAGCGGCGTTACCGTGATGCCATGGTGGCCATGGGCGAGCGCAATCACTGGCGCCTCGGTCCGAGCATGTTCCATGCGGACGATTACGTGGTTGGCCAGACCTACGCGGAGCTGTACCTGATGGCGCGCGAGCCGAAGATGATCGCCGCGATGCGTGAGCAGTTCGACTTCATGCTGGAGAATCCGCGCAATGGCAGCCTGTGGTGGGAGACGCCAGGCGTGACAAACCGCTGGGCGTGGTGCGATGCACTGTTCATGGGGCCACCGGCCTGGGCGCGGCTGTATGCCGCAACAGGAGATCAGCGTTATCTCGATTTCGCCGTGAAGAACTGGTGGATCACCTCCGACTACCTCTACGACAGGGAAGAACACCTGTACTACCGCGACAGCCGCTATTTCAAGCAGCGTGAAGCCAATGGCAGCAAGGTGTTCTGGGGCCGTGGCAATGGCTGGGTGATGGGGGGGCTGGTGCGCATGCTGGAATATCTCCCTGCGAACCATCCGTCGCGCGGCCGCTTTGTGCAGCAGTTTACCGAAATGTCCGAAAAGCTCCTGAAGCTGCAGCAGGCGGATGGCATGTGGCGCGCCAGCCTGCTCGATCCTGCCAGCTACCCCTTGCAGGAAACCAGCGGCACCGGCCTGTACACCTATGCGCTGGCTTACGGCGTCAACCAGGGCTTGCTGGATCGCGCGCGTTTTGAGCCGGCGGTCCGCAAGGCGTGGGATTCGCTGGTGCGTAATGTGAATTCGGAAGGCAAATTGACGCATGTGCAGCCGATCGGCCAGGATCCGAAGTCCTTTGATGCGGACGCCACCGAAGTCTATGGTGTGGGCGCTTTCCTGATGGCGGGCAGCGAAATGTACCGCATGCTGCTGCTGGAGAAAAACCGGCCAGAGGTGGTCATTGTGCGCAACGACAGCTCGCTGCACCGCGCCGACGAATCGGTGGAAGCGCCGGCGGCAGGCGAGGTGACGGTGATGGATGCCGCCAGCTCGCGCATCGTGCCCAGCCAGTCGCTGGGCAACGGCGTACTGTTCCAGGCCACATTGGCCCCTGGCGAATCGCGCCGCTATCTGCTGCTGCCGCGGCCCGCCTTGCCTGCCGTGCCGCCGGTCGAATCGAAGGCGCACGCTCGCTTCGTGCCGGAACGCCTGGACGACTTTGCATGGGAAAATGACCGGACCGCGCACCGCGTCTATGGTCCGGCCATCATGACCGATCCCAAAGAGATGCTGGTCAGCAGCGGCGTGGACGTGTGGTCCAAGCGCACGCGCAGCCTGGTGCTGGATAAATGGTATGCCAGCGGCGACTACCATACCGATCGTGGCGAGGGCCTGGATTTCTACAAGGTCGGCAAGGCGCGCGGTTGCGGAGGCATCGGCGTCTTTGATGGCAAGCAGCTGTACACTTCATCCAATTTCAGCAAATGGAAAGTGCTGGCTGATGGACCGTTGCGCGCTGTGTTCGAGCTGAATTACGATAGCTGGGACGCCGGCGGCCGCAAGGTCGCGGAAGTCCGCCGCGTTTCGATCGATGCAGGCTCGAACTTCAGCAAGGTGGAGAGCCGCTTCGCCAGCAATGGCGCGGTCGATATCGGCGTCGGCATCGTGGAACGGGAGGGAGCTGGCCGCTATCGCGACGGCGCCGGCTGGATGAGCTACTGGGAGCCGCAGCATGGCGCCGATGGCAGCGCTGCCTGCGCCATTGTCATGCCTGCGGCCCGCTTTGCCCGGAGTGACGGTCATTATCTCGCCGTCCGCCAGGCGCAACCCGGGAAGCCTTTTGTGTACTACATGGGGGCGGCCTGGAGCAGGGGCGGGGACTTCGCGGCGCCGGATGCATGGGAAGGCGCGGTCAGGGACTTCGCGCTGCGCATGGCAAATCCGCTCAAGGTGCAGCTCGAGGGCGCCGCCCAGGCACAGGTACGAAAGGGAGGGTGATATGCGACGCAGGCTGCTGGCAGCAATCGCCGTCGCCGCATGCTGTGCGGCGCGGGCGGACGGCTTCGACCAGATGCGCGCCGCATGGCAGCTGCGCCTGACGGGCGGGCTGTCGCAGCCTGCATCCGATCCGCATATCGCGGGCGCGTTGGAGCTGCTGGGAAAGCAGGCCCGAGAACAGCTTGGCCGCATGAACCTGGACCCGGCGGCGTCCGCGCTCTGGCCCGACGCCGGGGACTGGAATAATGCCTATCCCATTTTTGCATCGGCGAATGTCACGCGCAATTACGCGCGCCTGGCATTGATGGCGCGGGCTTACGCCACGCGCGGCAGCGGCCTGTATCAGGACCAGGCCTTGCGAGACGCCGTGCTGCATGGCCTGGACTGGATGGACCGGCATCACTACCATGCGGGCCAGGTGTATTACGGTAACTGGTGGGATTGGCAGATCGGCACGCCGCTGCGGCTGCTGGATACGCTGGTGCTGATGGATGATGCCGTGCCGGCCGAATTGCGGTCGCGCTGCCTGGCCGCCGTGGATCACTTCGTGCCGGAGGCGGACCGCAAGCGCACGCCGCAAGGCACGCTGGCGCCCGGCCAGGAAGGCGGGGCGAATCTGCTGGACAAGGTCCTGGTCGTCGCCTTGAGCGGCGTGCTTGGCAAGTCCGCCGCCCGGGTGGAAGCGGCGCGCGATGCGATTTCGCCCGCCTTGCCTTATGTACGCAGCGGCGATGGCTTTTACGCGGACGGTTCGTTCATCCAGCACTTCACAGTCGCCTACACGGGCAATTATGGTGTGGTGGCATTGGAGGACATGGCGCGCCTGATCAGCCTATTCAATGCAAGCGCGTGGCCGGTGCGCGATCCGCTGGTCGCCAACGTTTATCGCTGGGCGCGCGAAGCGTATGTGCCCCTGGTGTATGACGGGGCCATGGTCAACGGCGTGCGGGGGCGCAAAATATCCGCGGCGGGGCAGACCGATCACGGCGTGGGCCGCAGCGTGGCGGCGGCGCTGGCCGATCTGGCGCAGAGCGCTCCAGCGGAAGATGCACGATTCCTGCGTTCGGCCGTGAAGGGATGGATGCAGCGCGACCGCAGCTTCGGCGCCAGCTACCTCGGAGCGCCGGGAGATCGGGCGCCGACGATCCATGATATGCGCCTGCTGCAAGAGATCGCGCTCGACCCGGGCATCGTGGCGGCTCCCGAGCCGGCAGGCGTGCGGCTCTATCCGTCCATGGACCGCGCCATCATGCGCGGCCCCGGTTTTGGCCTTGCGTTCAGCCTGTTTTCGCCGAGGATTTCGGCCTTCGAATACGGCAACCGTGAAAACGCCCGCGGCTGGTGGACGGGAGCCGGCATGCTTAGCCTGTACGGCGCAGACCAGGGCCAGTTCGGCGGCAACTATTGGGCGACCATTGATGCACAACGCCTGCCTGGGACGACGACGGATCACAGTGCAGGCGGCAAGCCGCGTGAATGGTTCCACTACGCTAACAGCGAGAGCTGGAGCGGAGGCGCTTCATTGCGCGGCCAGTACGGGGTGCTGGGTATGGCCTTCAGCATGAAGGCTGTCACCGGCAGCGACCTGGCAGGCAAGAAGTCCTGGTTCCTGATGGGAGACAAGGTGCTCGCGCTGGGAGGAGGAATTCGTGCCAGCCGCCCGGCAGAAACCATCGTCGAAAACCTGAAGCTGGAAGGGACAGGGCGCAACGCCGTCCGGATCGATGGACGGCCGGTGGCTGCGGCGCCGGGCAGTCAGGAAGTGATTGCCGGCGCAGGCTGGGCGCACATTGCCGGTAATGTGCCCGGTGCGGACGCGGGCTACTGCTTCCCCGTGCGGTCAACGCTGGCCGTGCTGCGGGAAGAGCGCAGCGGCAGCTGGTCCGAGATCCATGAGGCGCAGAGCAGGGCAGTGGTGCGCGACCGGTACCTGAGCATCGCCCTGCCGCATGGCGTGGCGCAAAACGCAAGCTACAGCTACCTGTTGATGCCGGGTGCCAGCGCCGAAACCACGGCGGCTTATTGCGCGCAACCTGCCATCGCCGTTGAAGCCAATTCGGATGCTGCGGCGGCTGCCAGCGACCGGGGGCTGCGCGTGTATGCTGCGGCCTTGTGGCAGGGCGGTGAAACGGTCGCCATCGGCGGCCAGCCGCTGTTGCGAACCGATGTCCCGGCTGCGGTGGTGCTGCGCGAGCAGGGCGGGCGCCTGGAGCTCAGCGTTTCAGATCCGACCCAGGGCGCGGACAGCATTGTGCTGGACTTGCTGCGCCCGGTCGCGTCGGCATTGACGCTCGATCCCGCCATCGAGGTGCTGCAAACGCGTCCGACGCTCCGACTGCGCGTGCGCGTGGCCGGCGCTGCGGGCCGTTCGGTGGAAGGGAGCTTCCAGCTTGCTGATGGTGCTGTGGTATTTGCGGCAAACCCGGTAAAATAACTTGTAACAGGCCAAGTGGACTGATATCGTTATCATATATCGGCAAGGGACAGCAATGAAAAAGTCGGGCGTAACGTTGGTGGACGTGGCAAAGAAGGCAGGCGTTTCCGTGATGACCGCTTCCCGCGCATTGAGCGGCGAAGGCTATGCATCTGAGGAGACCCGCGCCAAAGTGCAGGCGGCTGCCGAAGCGATTGGCTACGCCCCCAACGCGCTGGCTCGCATGATGAAAGGCGGCCGCACCAATGTGGTTGGCGTTGTCGTCAACGACCTGTCCTCCACCGTGGTGAACGCCTTCGTCACGGCCCTGAGCGAGGAAGTGCGCAAGTACGAGATGGACCTGTTCATCTACAACTCGCTGGGGGACCTGAGCAACGACAAGGGCAAGCGCCTGAGCCAGTTGCTGCATGGCCTGTGGGATGGCCTGATCTACGTCCTGCCGCGCATGACGGACGAGTACTTGAAAACGCTGGAAGCGAGTTCGAGCCACATCGTGCTGATAAATTACTGCCGCCATGAGACGACCTTGCCCGTGGTTCGCGGCGACAACGTGAATGGCGCGCGCGATGCCGTCAGCAATCTGATCGAGCAAGGCCACCGCCGTATCGGATTTATCCGTGGTACGCGCTATACCGGACAAAGCGATGAGCGGGAGCGCGGCTACACGGCCGCGCTGAAGGATGCCGGTATCAAGGTCGAGCCGGACCTTGTGCAGCAGGGCGATTTCGGCGAGCAGTCCGGGCTGGCCGCCGGCCGCGCGCTGCTGGACCTGCCCAAGCCGCCAACGGCCATTTTTGCTGCAAACGATTCGATGGCCCTGGGCTGCATGAATGCCGTGCGCGAGAAGGGCTTGCGCGTGCCGCAGGATATATCGATCGTCGGCTTCGACGATATCGCTGCAGCCTCCGTGGCGCAGCCAAGCCTTACGACGCTGCGCCATCCGATCAATGCGATGGCCCAGGCTGCGGTGCAGGAACTGATGCGCCGTATTCACAACCAGCCGGGCCGGCGCCAGCGCATTGAATTCCCCAGCGAACTGGTGATCCGTGAATCGACGGCGGCGGGGCCCGATGCGGCGCCTGCCAAGCGCGGCAAATCGCGCCGCCAGGCGGCATAAGAGGTAGAGGAGACACCCGATATGAATACGGCAGAAATTTTTTCGGCCAAGGATGTGAACGTTACCACCCTGCGCGACGCCCAAGCCGCGGCGCTTGCGCAGGTTGAGAGCAATGCCGCAAGCTTCGGTATGCGCTTCCCGGACGACACGACCCAGAACCAGGTCTATCAGGCGCGCCGGGTTCCGGGCTATTGGTCCGGCTCCAATGTCGGCTGGACCACGGGCTTCTGGCCTGGCCTCGGCTGGCTGGCGTACGAGATGAGTGGCCGCTACCCGTTCAAGCAATGGGCGCAATCCCATTATTCGAGTTTTGCGCAGCGCCTGGCACTGCGCATCGACCTTGGTTACCACGACCTGGGCTTCATCTACGGACCCGGCGCGGTCGCGGCGTGGCGCGTTACCGGGGAATGGCGCTATCGTGCGCTGGCGCTGGAAGCAGCCGCCATCCTGCGTGCGCGCTTCATGCCGCGGGCGGGAGTGATCCAGGCCTGGGGAAGTCTCGACGACAGCAAGGAGCAGGGCCGCATCATCATCGACACGGTCATGAACCTGCCGCTTCTGCACTGGGCCAGCGCGCAATCCGGCGACCGGAAATTCACCGAAGCCGCCTTTGCGCACCTGCAGAAAACCCAGGATCTGCTGATCCGGCCGGATGGATCCACCGCGCACAGCTGCCATGTCAATCCCGCCACCGGGGAGGCCGTCCGCGTGAGCACCGTGCAGGGGCATGCGCACGACTCGTGCTGGGCGCGCGGCCAGGCCTGGGCGATTTACGGCATGGCGCTCAATCATCGATACGCACCGGCCCTCGGCCTGCTGGAGTCGGCAGCCCGCATGGCCGAGTACCTGCTGGCCCATATGCCCGACGACGGCATTTGCCAGTGGGACCTGGCACTGGACTGGCGCGACGGCATCCAGCGCGACAGCTCGGCCTCCGCGATCGCCGTGTGCGGCCTGCTGGAACTGGCCGCGCAGCTGCCGGCGGGTGTCCAGCGCAACCGCTTCGAGCAGGCGGCCCTGCTGATGCTGCGGAGTCTTGCCGGCGCTTGCGCCGCACCGGTTGGACGGGGACATGGCTTGCTGTCCCACGGCGTCTACAGCTTGCCCGAAAACCGGGGCGTGGATGAAGCCAACCTGTGGGGCGACTACTACTATCTGGAAGCGCTGGCCCGGGTCAATACGGGGTGGAGCAGTTTTTGGCATACGGCCGCTTGATAAGCCGAGGGTGCTATCGCTGAGCAATCAATTGCGCTAGCATAGGGAGAGGCAAGACGCGGCAACCGGGAGGAAGCTTGGGCCAGAAAGTCGTCAGGCAGCACTCTGCGGCGCCCGGTCCGGCCGGTCCGGGCGCCGCGCCGAAACGCGCCCTGTTGTTAGGTGCGGGCCTCAGCACGGCGCTGCCCTTGTACGCCTTCCTGCTGCTGGGTGACCTGGTCTGGTCGCTGAAGGAGCGCGGCGTGCAGGAACTGGTCAAAGCCCAGTTGCGCGAAATCAGCCAGGATGCGCTGTTGCTGAACATCCTGTTCGGCGCTTTGCCCGCGCTGCTTGCCCTGCTGGTCGGGCCGCTGGTCGGCGCCTGGTCGGACCGCACCCGCACGCGGCTCGGGCGGCGTATTCCCTTTCTCCTCGTTTGCGCGCTGATGCTGTCGGTCAGCCTGGCGGGGCTGGCGTTTGCCCAGCCACTGTCCGCTTATCTGCTGGACGGCGCAGGAAGTGGAGGCGGGGCTCGCGTGCGCAATCTCATATTTTGCATGTCCCTGTTCTGGGCCATGTTCGAGCTCTTTTCCATTACCGGCAATGCCCTGTTCATCGCGCTGATCAACGATACGGTGCCGCAGGCCGTGCTGGGCCGCTTCTTTGGCCTGTTCCGCATTGTCAGCCTGGCCGTTGGCGCGGCCTTTTTTTACATCGTGTTCGGACACGATCTCCTGGCGGTCGCCAGCAATGTCATGCTCGGCATTGCTGCGGCCTACCTGCTCGGATTCCTGCTGTTGTGCGCTGGCGTGCGCGAACCTGCTTATCCGCCGCCGTCCACGGGCTCAGGGCGGGCGGGCCTGGGCCGCCTGCGTGTGGAAGGGCGTAGCGCACCCTGGTTCTATTTGCTGCTGTTTTTGGCGTTGGCCATTGCCACCATTTGCGTCCTGCCGGTGAACATCAACAGCTATAACGCGATCGGGCAGTTCGGCGTGAGCCGCAGCAGCTATGGGCAAGCCGTGTCCATCACGTATTGCATCTCCATTCTGCTGGCCTGGCCGCTGGGATGGCTCGCCGATCGCATTCACCCGCTGCGGGTAGGCTTCATCGCGCTGGTGCTGTATGCGCTGTCCATGCTGGGCGCATGGCAACTGGTGACCGGACGCCTGTCTTTCCTGATCTGGATCGTCGTGCATGGAGTGCTTGCCGGCGTTTTCCTGACCGGTACCGCCTCGCTGCTGCCCAAGCTCTTGCCGCGCGAACGATTCTCGGAACTGGCCGCGGTGTCGGCGTCGGTAACGTCCTTGCTGACAGTGGTGTTCACGCTTGGTCTGGGCGGCGTGCTCGATTGGAGTGGCCGCGACTTCCGCCTGATTTTTCTGGCGGCGGGCACCGTGGCCGCAATCGGTGCAGCCCTGTGGTATGCGCTGCTGAGGATGCACGAGCGCAGGGCGTAAGCGGCTTCCCTGTCGCTTTTTTACACAGATGACAGGAATATTACTTGAGCTGTGAAACGAATGCTGATAACGTTCACACATCGGCCGCATACAATCCTAATAGCGGCGATTTTTTTAGAATAATATGGTAACGTTCACAGTGCTGATGCGCGGGACGTGGTAGATTTCAACAAGGAGGAGCAGCAGTGAACAGCAATACTCAATATCCAGGTGCAGGATTGGTAGTGCGGCCGGTCGTAGCCGCGGTAGCCTTGGCGTTGGCCAGCATGGCCAGCGCACAGGAGGCAAAGCAGGACGACAAAAAAGACTCCGTGAAGCTGGAGCAGGTGGTGGTGACGGCCAACAAGCGCGCCCAGAACCTGCAGGATGTGCCGCAGGCGATTACGGTGCTGAACGACGCCGTCCTGCAGCGGAACAACGTGAAGGATTTCGACGACCTGCCCGCACTGTCGCCCGCCCTGACCGTGAGCTATAGCACCCAGCCCGGCAACTTCAGCATCAATATGCGCGGCATCGGCACTTTCTCGCTGGGCATTGGCGTGGAGTCCGACGTTTCGGTCATTATCGACGACGTGCCGTTCGCCATGCAGGCCAACGCCTTCAAGGACCTGGCCGACGTGAACCGCGTCGAAGTGCTGAAAGGTCCGCAAAGCACGCTGCTCGGCAAGAGCTCCATCGCCGGCGCCGTGAATATCACCACCAAGCCGATCGACTCCATCTGGCGCACCAAGGCGTCCACCTACCTCACCAGCGACGGCGAATGGCGCGCCAGCGGTTCCATCTCCGGCGCCTTGAGCGACACCGCCCGCATGCGCCTGGCAGTGGGCAAGACCAGCTTCGGCGGCGTGGTCAAGA
>DASWYX010000107.1:0-28777 GCA_036404755.1 Pseudoduganella sp. | reverse complement strand
TCTCGCCGTTCAGGGCGCGGAAGGTCTGGGCCATTGGCGGACGGTTGTTGATCGCATCGGCATCGGACAGCGCGCCGCCGACCAGGGTCAGCTTCGATGGCTTGTAGATCATGGCGACGCGGATGGCGTCGGTACCGGTGGCGGCCGGCTTCGGCACCACGGCGTAGGTCTGCGCGCCGATGGCGGCGTTCAGCTGGTCCACCAGATACGTGACGGCGGTTTCACCGTTGTTCTGGATTTCCATCAGGCCGTACACGTCGGCGTCGATGGCCTTCAGCTCGGCGACGATCTTGTCGCGCTGGCGGATGAACTCGGCCTGGTTGTCGGCGCCGCGGCAGTTGCTCTTGCTGGTGGACGCGCCCAGGGTGCAGCCCTGGTTCACATTGCCGAAGATGTCGTTGCCGTTGGTGAAGGTCGTGAAGAAGTTCAGCACGTTGGCGCTGGCCACTTTCACATTGCCGGCAGCCAGTTGCGGCGCGGCGGTGCGCGGATTGTCGCGCGAGAATTGCGGCGCGGCAGTCGGCTGCAGCTTGAAGCCGGCGCCGCCGCCGCCCACCGAACCGAAATCGATGACGCCGGTCAGGTTGTGCACGGTGTCGCCGACGCGCACGGTGTTGTCCTGGCCGATGTAAGGGATGACGGTCGGGGTGACGAAGATGCCGTCATCCAGCACGATGGTGTCGGCCAGCTGCTGTGCGTTCAGTGCGGACGCATCGGCGCTGCGGGCCGGGAAGCGGTTGGTCGGCTGCTCGTGACGGACGCTGCCCAGCTCCAGTTCACCACGGTTGCCCAGGTACTCGGAGTGGTTCACCACCAGCGGCTGGGCGAAGCGCACCAGCATGGCTTCGACATTGGCCAGGTTGTCGGCCAGCGTGATATTGGTCGGGGTGATGCTGCCGCTGCCGACGGTCACGATGGCGCTGGCGTTCACCAGTTCCGTGTAGCTGCGGTTGGCGCCGGTCGGCTTGAATTCGCTGATGGTGGCGGTTACGCGCACCTTGTCGCCGATGGCCACGCTGAACGGGGTCGTGTTCATGTAGACGAAGACCGCGTCCGAGGTCGACGGGTCGCCGTCGCCGGTTTCGTCCTGGATGAAGAAGCCGTTCGCGACCTTCGCGGTGACGACGCCTTCGGTGGTCTGCGTGGTGCCGTTGAACGGGCTGGTCGGGCCGTTGCCCTGGATTTGCGGGATGGTCTTGGTCACTGCGGCCAGTCCGGCCACGGTCACGTTGATGGTGCAGCTCGCGGTCTGCGACTGGTTGTTGCCCCACTGGATGGCGACCGGGTAGCTGCCGGCCGGCACGGCGGTGCTGATGTTCAGGCTGGCCGTGGCGCTGGCGCCGTCGGCGGTGGCGGCATTGAAGCCGGTCAGCGTGATGCCGGGGATGGCCGCGCTGGTGATGGCCGCGGTGTTGACCATGCCATCTTCATCCGAGGCGCTCAGCGCGACGATCTGGGCGAAGCCCTGGGCGACCGAGACGGATGCCGGGCAGGCGGGCACGATGACCTTGTTTACCGGGCCGGTGCTGCAGACGTTGAATGGCGAAGCGCTGTTGCGCGGGTTCGCGGTGGCGATGGTGAAATCGTTGGCGTTGTTGTCGGTATCGTCGCAGCCGCCGTTGTTGCGGATCGCGGCCAGCGCATTGGTCGAGGTCTGGCCGGCGGCCGCGCCTTCGAAGCCGTTGGTGCCGTTGCCCCAGCCGATCATGTCGACGACCGCACCACCGCTCGGGTTGGTGCCGGTCAAGGCGATCTGGTTGCTGGTCAGGGCCACCTTGGCGGCGCCGCCGGCCATGGGGATGGTGCCGATCACGTCCGGGGCCGGCAGCGCCGTAGTGCCGCCCGCGCCGTCGGCTTCCTTGATCAGGTAGTACTGGCCCGGCTGCAGCGTGACGGTCGGGATATTGGTGCGGTTGGTCCAGCTGCTGCCGGTCGTCGAGGCGTACTGCACCGCCCAGCCGTTCAGCGTGACGGGGCTGCTGCTGCGGTTGAAGATTTCGATGAAGTCGGACTTGAGGGTGGCGCCGCTGTTGCCGCCGCCACCATAGACCTGGCTGATGACCACGTCTGCTGGCACTGCCCATGCCGTTGCCGACAGGCTGGCCAGCATGCTGGCCAGCACAGTCAGGCGAAGTGACTGATTTTTGTTCATTTTTTGACCCCGGAAATATTTACAGAAAGGAACTTTTTGTTGTTTTCTGTATATTATCCAGATGGTATGACTACTTAATGACAGGACATTAGTCCGAACGGACTAACGGGGCGCGGGCGGAGCGAACACGGCGGATCAATGATCCGCCCTACAGCCCTGCGGGCGGCAGCATCCCGACGGTGCGTCGGCCGGCCGCCGGGCTGCGTTATTTGGCGGCGGCCGGGGGCGCGTAGCCGCGGTATGGCGCGGCGAGGGGTTCGCCGATGAAGAGGCCCTGCGCCGGCCAGGCGACGCTGCGCCAGTAGGCTTCGATGGCGCTGGAACCGCGCAGGTAGGCGCGCAGGAGGATGTCGGGATGGGGGAATTTCTGCCAGTGATTGCAGGGTTCGGACACGGTCCCGTAGCTGGCCGTGGCGCCCGCCTCCAGCCAGCGCAGGCTGCTCATCTGGTGATCGGCCAGCAGGTCGCCGCCGAAGGACGTCAGGTGATCGGCCAGCGCGCCGGGCAGGAACTTAAGCGTCTCGAGCTTGTCCACCCTCGCCTTGCCGGTCTGGTAGATCATCACGTCGGACGCGTTTTCCAGCGTGTCCTGCGCCAGGTTGTGGATGGTCAGGCGGCGCGGCGGCACCACGCCATCGTGCGGGAAGAAAGCGGCCCGGCTGTTGCGCGCGGCTTCGCTGGTGCGCAGGTAATAGGCGCCCGCCTTCGGCGTGCTGAAGCCGGCCGCCATGCCGCGCTCGATCAGGGCGTGCGACAGCTCCACCGACGTCGTCGGCAGCAGCATGGACAAGCGCGCCGGCGCCAGGCCAGGCAGCGCATTGAAGACGGGATTGCGGCGCCCCGGCCCGCAAGGCTTGTCGCACTGCGACGCATCAAAGCCCAGCGTATAGGCGGACGTGATGCCGTTGCATTCGACCGCATACGGCGCCGTCCACACAAACAGCACGGCCTGCACGCCGGACGGCAGGCGCGCATCGATATCGGACTTCAGGCGGGCAAAGGCATCGGCATCCAGCTTGCGCGGACTGCCGGGAATGCGGACGTGGATGACATTGGCGGCGGGAACATTGCGCAGCTTGCGGTAGTCCTCGCCGACCGCCACGCTGTTCGGCTCATCATCGTTGACGATGAGCGCCAGCTGGGAAGGCGCAAGCTGCGCGCGCGCAGCGCCGGCCGCAGCCAGCGCCAGGGTAAGCGGCAGGAGCTTGCGCAAACCGGTCACGTGCGGGAATACACGTCCTCGAAGCGCACGATATCGTCCTCGCCCAGGTAGGAGCCGGACTGGACTTCGATCAGGTGCAGCGGCACCTTGCCCGGATTTTCCAGACGGTGATTCATGCCGATCGGGATGTAGGTGGACTCGTTCTCGGTCAGCAGCTTCACCGTGTCGCCGCAGGTCACGCGCGCCGTGCCGCTGACGACCACCCAATGCTCGGCACGGTGGTGGTGCATCTGCAGCGACAGCTTGCCGCCCGGGTTCACGGTGATGCGCTTGACCTGGAAGCGCTCGCCCATGTCGATGCCTTCGTAGCAGCCCCACGGACGATAGACCTTGGTGTGGTAGATGTGCTCGGTGCGGTCCTTGTCCTTCAGGTGGTCGACCACCTGCTTGACGCGCTGCACCTGGTCCTTGTGGGCCACCAGCACGGCGTCGGCGGTTTCCACCACGACCACGTCCTGCACGCCCACCAGGGCCACGATGCGGCCTTCGGCGCGCACCAGCGAGTTCTGCACATTGTCCAGGTAGACGTCGCCGCGGGTCACGTTGCCTGCTTCGTCCTTGGCCTGCACTTCATGCAGGGCGGACCAGGAACCGACGTCGCTCCAGCCGATCGAGGCCGGCACGACCACGGCGTGCTTGGTATGTTCCATCACGGCGTAGTCGATAGAGTCCGACGGGCAGGCGGTAAACGACGCTTCGTCCAGGCGGCAGAAATCCAGGTCGCGATAGCCCTTGGTCACGGCGTCGGCCGATGCCTTGGCGATGGCCGGGGCGTATTGTTCCAGCTCCTTCAGGAAGGCATCGGCGCGGAACAGGAACATGCCGCTGTTCCAGGAGAAATTGCCGGCGCTGATGAATTCCTGCGCCTTTTCGCGGCTTGGTTTCTCGACGAACCTGGCCACCTTGTAGCACTTGTCGCCATTGGCCAGCGATTCGCCGCTCTGGATATAGCCGTAGCCGGTTTCCGGACCGGTCGGCACGATGCCGAAGGTCGCCAGCGCGCCCTCGTTCACCAGGCCGGAGGCGCGGGTGATGGCGGCGTGGAAGGCTTCCACATCGGTGATCACGTGGTCGGCCGGCAGCACCAGCATCACGGCTTCCGGATCGATGGCTTTCAGGTAGTTGGCGGCGGCGGCCACGGCAGGCGCCGTATTGCGGCCCACCGGCTCCAGCAGGATGCCCAGCGGATTGACCTTGATCTCGCGCAGTTGCTCGGCGACCAGGAAGCGGTGCTCGTTGCCGCACACGATCAGGGGCTGCATCATGTTCGCACGGCCGGCCGTGCGCAGTGCCGTGTCCTGCAGCATGGTCTTCTCGGAGACCAGGGGCAGCAATTGCTTCGGCAAGGCCGCGCGCGACAGGGGCCACAGGCGGGTGCCGGCGCCGCCGGACAGGATAACGGGATAAATTTTCATACTCTTATGTTCTAAGTTATTGAATTTGCTTCAGTTTCCATGCGACGGCGGCTGGCGCGACGATCGCGGGCATTGGCCCATTCATCGGATTCATATTGCGAAATATGCTTCATTTCGCCCACGCGGTCGACACTATAATCCTTAAATACGATTAATTCGTCCAGCGTAACGTCTGGTAACACTCGAGTATATTCGAACAAGACGCTGCGAACTACCTTCGCGCCCGCGCAAATGTGGCTGCCGTGTCCTATCCAGGTCGGGCCAATAATGGTAGCGCCCGCGTCCACTTTCGAGCCGGAGCCGATATAGACCGGCCCCACGATCTTGGTGCCGTCCTCCCAGTCGATGCTGGTATTCAGGCCGACCCACAGGCCGTCCGCCACCTGCACGCCGGGCACGTTCATATTGGCCACTTCGCCCATCAGCACGCCCTGCAGCACTTCCCAGTAATCCTTCACGCTGCCGATATCGATCCAGTTGAACTTGCGGGTCTGGCTGTAGAAGGCCATGCCCTTTTCCGCCATCAGCGGGAACAGCTCGGAGCCGATATCGAACACGCGGCCGGACGGAATCAGGTCGATCACTTCCGGCTCGAACAGGTAGATGCCGGTGCTGGCGCAGTTGGATCTGGCCGCCGAACGCGAAGGCTTTTCCTGGAAGCCCGTGATGCGCCCGTCGGCGTCGCTCACCACCACGCCATAGCTGCTCACCTTTTCCCACGGCACTTCGTGAGTGATCACGGTGGCCAGTGCGCCCTTGCGGCGGTGCTCGTGCAGGGCCGATTTCAGGTCCAGGTCGATCATCGCATCGCCGCACAGCACCAGCGTGGTTTCGTCGAAGAAGCCGCCGAATTCCTGGATCTTCTTCATGCCGCCGGCCGAACCGAGGGGCTCGGGCACGACTTCGCCGTCGTCCTTGGTATAGCCTTCGAAGGAGTAGCCGATCTGCACGCCGAACTGGTGCCCTTCGCCGAAATACTCCTCGATCTTCTCGTGCAGGTAGCTGACGTTGACCATGATGTCGGTCACGCCGTATTTGGCCAGATGCTCCACCAGGTAAGCCATCACCGGCTTGCCAAGGATGGGAATCATCGGCTTGGGCAATTCATAGGTCAATGGACGTACGCGCGTGCCTTTGCCGGCCGCCAGAATCATTGCTTTCATATTCCCTTCCTTTCGGAGCGCTATTTCGGTGACGATTGCCAGCGCCATGCGTCTTCGCACATGCGCGCCACGTCATACTGGGCCTTCCAGCCAAGCTCGCGTTCGGCGCGCTCGGTGTTGGCATAACATGCGGCGATGTCTCCGGGCCGCCGCTCGACAATCTTGTAGGGAACGGGCTTGCCGCTGGCCGCCTCGAAGGCGCGCACCATTTCCAGCACGCTGCTGCCGCGGCCGGTGCCCAGGTTCCAGGTATGCAGGCCCGGCGTTGCCGCCAGCTTGTCCAGCGCCTTCACATGGCCGATGGCCAGGTCGACCACGTGGATGTAGTCGCGCACGCCGGTGCCGTCCACGGTCGGCCAGTCGCTGCCGAAGACGTTCAGGTATTCGCGCCGCCCCTCCGCCACCTGGGCGATATAGGGCAGCAGGTTGTTCGGGATGCCGCTCGGCTCCTCGCCGATCAGGCCGCTCTGGTGGGCGCCGATCGGGTTGAAGTAGCGCAGCAGCGCGATGCGCCAGGTGGCGTCGGCTTTGGCCGTGTCGCGCAGGATTTCCTCGATCATCAGCTTGCTGTGGCCGTAGGGATTGGTGGCCTTCAGCGGAAAGTCTTCGGTGATCGGCACGCTGGCCGGGTCGCCGTACACGGTGGCGGAGGAGCTGAAGACCAGCGTCTTCACGCCGGCCGCCGCCATGGTTTCGAACAGCACCACGCTGCCGCCGACATTATTGTCGTAGTAGCGCAGCGGCTGGGCCACCGATTCGCCTACCGCTTTCAGGCCGGCGAAGTGGATCACGGCGTCGAATTTATGGACGCTGAACAGCGCCTCCATTGCCTGGCGGTTGCGGATATCCGCTTCCTGGAAGGAGAATTCACGGCCGGTGATTCGGGTCACGCGGTGGCGCACGGAGATATCCGCATTGGTCAGGTTGTCGACCACCACCACGTCATGGCCGGCCGTCATCAGTTCCACCACGGTGTGGGAACCGATATAGCCCATGCCGCCGGTAACCAGGATCTTCATTCAGCTTCCTTCTTGCTCAGTTGCGGGACCGCGCCCGGCCGCGGGGCCTGTTCGGAATACAGGCGCTCATACGCAGCCAGCAGCTTCGGTGCTTCGTACTTCCATTCCAGTTCGTTGACCACCCGGTTGCGACCGTACTCGCCCATGCGGGCGCGGCGGGCCGGGTCGTCCAGCAACTCGGCGATCTTGCGCGCCATGTCCACCGGGTCGTTTTTCTTCGCGTACAGCGAGGCATCCTGGGCCGACACGCGCCCTTCCACCAGGTCGAACTGCACGATGGGCTTGGCCAGCGCCATGTACTCCATGATCTTGTTCATGGTGGACTTGTCGTTCATGTCGTTGGCCACGTCCGGGTTCACGCACACGTCGGCCGTGTTCAGCATTTCCAGCAGCTGCTGGTCGGGCACGCGGCCGGTAAAGGTCACGTAGTTGGCCACGCCCAGTTCGGCCGCCAGCTGCTTCATCTGCTCCAGCGAGGTGCCGCCGCCGACCAGGCCGAAATGCACATCCTTGCGGCCCATGTCGTGCACCAGGTGGCGCACCGCTTTCAGCAGCAGGTCGATGCCTTCCTGCGCCCCCATTACGCCCACATAGCCTACCAGATATTGGCGGCCCATCTTCAGCGCTTCGACGGGCGGCAGCACGCGCAGGCGGTCCAGCTTGGGACCGGAGCGCACCACGTAGACCTTGTCCGGGTCCATGCCGCCGCGCTCGATGGCGATCTTCTTGTACGAATCGTTGGTGGCGATCGACACGTCCGCCGTGTTGAAGGACCAGCGCTCGAACAGCACCATCAGCTTGTAGAAGAAATCGCGCCTGCCGAATTTCGCCTCATACAGTTCCGGATTGATGTCGTGATGGTCGAACAGGAACTTCTTGCCCATCGTGAGTTTGAAGAAGCCACCAATCAGGAACAGCAGGTCGGGCGGATTGCAGGCGTGGATAATGTCGAAGCCGCGCTGGAACAGCACCTTCAGCGCCAGGCGGAAGGTGTGGAACAGCGCCAGCGAATACTCGATCGCATACCCCTTGGCGCCCTCCGCTTCCAGCGGCAGCTTGTAGCGGTAGATGTGGATGCCTTCCAGCTCCTCGTAGCGCTTCTCGTAGCCCTTGCCGGTCGGGCAGATGATGGACACCTCGTAACCGTGCGCCCGCAGCGTGGTCGCTTCCTGCCACACGCGCCGGTCGAACGGCGACGGCAGGTTCTCGACCAGGATCAGCACACGTTTACCAGCAGATGCCATCGTATGCGCCTCCGCTGTGTTCCTTGCTGATGCGCACCAGGTCCACCAGGTTCTGGCCCGGGCGCAGCATGTTCGGCACATCCTTGAATTCGGCCGCGCCGTTGCCGATCACGATGGTGTCGGCGAAATCGAGCACGCCGGCCATCGAGGTCATCATCAGCTTGGAAATGTGCGGGATCATGTTCAGGATGTAGTCCTGGTTGGCGCCGGTCAGCGCCGCCAGGTTCACGTTGCGGTCGTACAGGCGCAGCTCATAGCCCTTGCCGATCAGCTGCTCGATCACGTCCACCAGCGGCGATTCGCGCAGGTCGTCGGTGCCGGCCTTGAAGGAGAAGCCGAGGATGCCGACCTTCTTGCTGCCCTTGTCCATCACCATCTTCAAGCCTTTTTCGATCTGCTTGTGGTTGGACGGCAGGATGGAATTCAGCAGCGGCAGTTCCAGGTCGAGCGCACGCGCCTTGTAGGTCAGCGCGCGCACGTCCTTCGGCAGGCAGGAGCCGCCAAAGGCGAAGCCGGGCTTCATGTAGTAAGGCGACAGGTTCAGCTTCGTATCCTGGCAGAAGATCTCCATCACTTCATGGCCGTCGATGCCGACCGCCTTGCAGATATTGCCGATCTCGTTGGCGAAGGCGACTTTCAGCGCGTGCCAGGTGTTGTCCGTGTACTTGACCATTTCGGCCGTTTCCACGCTGGTGCGCACCACGGGCGCATCCATTTTCTCGTACAGCTTGAGCAGCATTTCGCCGGAGCGCTCGTCGGTCTCGCCGATCACGGTCTTCGGCGGATGGTGGTAGTCGTGCACCGCCGTGCCTTCGCGCAGGAATTCCGGATTGTTGCAGACGCCGAAGTCCACGCCCGCCTTCTTGCCCGAGGCTTCCTCCAGCGCCGGAATGACCACCGCCTGCATGGAGCCGGGCAGCATGGTGCTGCGCGCGACGACCACGTGGAAGTCTTTCTTTTCCTTCAGCGCGGCGCCGATCTGTTCGCACACCTTGCGCACGGCGCTCAGATCCAGGTTGCCGTTCAACTGCGAAGGCGTGCCCACGCAGATCAGCGACATATCGGTGTTCAGCACCGCATGCCGCACGTCGTCGGTGGCATGCAGCATGCCGTCCTTGACGGTGGCGGCGATCATCTCGCCGATATCCTTTTCGATGATGGGTGTCTGGCCCTGGTTGATCAGGTCCACCTTGGTGCGGTTGGGATCCACGCCGATGACATTATGGCCGTCCGACGCGAGACACCCCGCCGATACCGCCCCCACATAACCCATGCCAAAGATACTGATTTTCAAGATACTGCTCCTTTTGTTGGGCGGGCCCGTATTCAGCCCGCCGTCAGTGCAATCTCGGTCACGATCTCGGTGGTGCCGCGGATCCTGCCGCGCCACACTGCCGTCGTGATGCCGGCCTTTTCATCGAATTTGCGCGAAATCCATCCGGCGATGGGAGTCATGCTGCAATGCAATAATTCGGGACCGTTTCCGAACCCGCACACCATGCGCAGTCCGCTGTGCCGGGCTTGCGCCGACAGGCTGCCGCCCTCGGCCCGAACCTGGCAGTTCTCCCCGAAATGCCAGTGCAATGCCACCTCATGCTCGCCAAAGCATTCTAAGATATCTTTGACAACTACCCCGTTCCGATTGGAATCGAAGGCGATGATGCGGCGGTGCAGCACAGGATCCGCCAGGCGGCGGTAGCCGTCGTGTTTTCCTTCGAACAATTGGTGTTCCCCGACGATGCGGTGCGTGACCAGTTGCGCGTGGGCCTTGCGCAGCCACATGAAGTTGCCGCCGATCTCGGACTGGTCCTCGCCATCGACCTGCACCGTGTTGTGCGCGGCCGTGCCGCGGAAGTAGTCACGCCACGCTTTTTGCGTGTGATAGGCATAGGTGCCGGGGTCGATCAGCAGCTCTTCGCCGCCGGCGGACAAGGTGAAGGACAGCGCGTCGGCATGGCCGTGCGCCGCAATCGACAGGTAGCCGAGCGGCGCGCAATCGGCCACGATGCGCACTTCGCGCGGCGTGCCGAAGTCCTTGCCCAACAGGTAGTAGCCCCCTTCCGGGAAGGCCATCACCGGTTTCTCCGGCCCGCCTGGCGGCAGCGCCTCCCAGTGGGCAGCGCCCTGCGCGCCGAACAGCCAGCGGTTCTTGTCGTCCAGCGCACCCGCTTTCGCTTTCAGGTCGCCACGGCTGAACAGGATGGCGCAGCCCGCCAGCAACGACCGGTAGGGACTCCATGCCGGCTCGTAGCTGAGGCGCACCATCTGCGCATCGTCCGCATCGCCCGTCATCGGCACATTGCCGCCCACGTCCATCAGCGCGGCCACGAATTCGGCCATGCGCTCCAGGCGCTGCAGGTAGGACGGCGGGAAGCTTTCGCCATTGGCCGCGCCGATGTGCTGGCACAGCAGCATCATGTCCATCACCTCGTGGTGATAGTAGATCGCCTGTTCCTTGTTCACGCCATCGGTGGCGTTCTGCTTCAATGCTTCCGCTTCCAGGCCGCGGCGCGCGACGGCATGCCAGCGCGCGCTCTCCGGCCAGCAGGGCCACTGCAGGCTGGCCACGTACAGGCCCATATACTCGCCGAACAGGTGGTTGTTGGCGGACGAGTGGCGCGAGAAATAGCCGCGGATGAAGTGGCAGTGCTGGTAAATATTATCCAGCCAGCGCTTGCGGAAAATAGCGTCGCGCCCGACCTCCTCGCCCAGCAGCTGCCAGGCGAAGGCCCAGTTCAACAGGCGCACCGCCAACTCCAGGGAGCTGGTCCAGTGCACGCCCATCGGATACGGGCATTGCTCGAACCAGGACAGCAGCAGCACCTTGGCGCCCTGCGCATAGTGCTGCTCGCCGGTGGCGCGGTACGCGGCGGCCAGCGTCACCAGTTCCAGGTGGCGGCTGGGCTCCCACAGGTATTTGATATCGCCCACCACGCGTTCGCTGCGGTAGTCGATGGTCTTCCCCAGCTTCATCGGCGCCACGGTGCCCGTCTTCGGGTCGCGGTTCCATTGCGGCGGGAAACCGAGCTGCATGCCGCGCATGGCGAAGACATTCCAGCGCCCGTGCAGCACATCGTCCGCCGCGGCGCGCAGCGCGGCCACATCGGCCAGCGCCGGTACGCCGGCCGCCACGAAGTCGGCGCCGAAACGTTCCAGCGTGGGCGCCGGCGGATCGAGCACCAGGCCCAGACCCAGCTTGCTGGCCTTCTTCTGCACCAGCTGCCGAACGCGCCATGCAATCTCGGGCGCGCCCATCAGCTTGAGGCGGTTGATTTTCCAGGCGAGCGAAGTCATAACGGCGCGAATCCCAATTCCTGATACATTTTTTCCACGCGCGGCAGCACGGCCTGGCTGGAGAACGTGGTCTCCACCTTGTGCCGCGCGGCTGCGCCCATGCGCTGGGCCAGCGCCTCGTCCTGCAGCAGCTGCGCCAGGCGCGCGGCCAGCGTGTCCACATCGCCCGGCTCCACCAGGAAACCTTCCACGCCATCCGACACGGCTTCCGGAATGCCGCCCACCGGCGTCGCCAGCACGGGCAGCCCGGCCGCCATCGCTTCCAGCACGCTCATGGGCAAGCCCTCGTTATAGGATGGCAGCGCATACAGCATGGCGCCGGCCAGTTGCTGTTCCTTGCGCTCGCCGTTGACCCAGCCCAGCAAATTCAGGTGGTCGGCCATGCCCAGCTGCGCGGCGCGGGCGCGCACGGCATCGAGTTCGCCGTCGCCGCCCAGGCGCAGTTCAACGGCCGGCGCGGAAGGCAGCACGCGCGCCGCCGCCTCCAGCAAGTCGTAGCTGCCCTTGCGCTTGCCCAGCCGGCCCAGCGACAGCACGGCGCCACGCTGGCGCTCGGTCCAGGCGGCGGCCGACGGCGGCAGCAGCACCGGGTTGTAGATCGCTTCCACATGGGGATTTTTCGATACGCCCTGCACCCAGCGCTTCCAGGCGTCCGACAGCACGACCACGCGCTGGCAGCGGTCAAAGATGCCGCGCACGATGCGCTTGCTCAGCGGACCGCATTCCTCGCCGTAGAATTGCGCGAACTCGGCGCCGTGCAGGTGCAGGATGGCGGGGATGCCGAAGGCAAAGGCCAGTGCGAAGAAGCCGGACTTGCGCCAGAAGCTGGCGCGCGACGCCACGTGCACGTGCAGCAATCCCACCTGCCCGCGCAGCAGCATGCCGAGGAACGCCATGTAAGCGCCGGCCATGGCGCGCAGCTTGCGCAGCTTACCGCCGTCGCAGTGGGTGGCGATGTAGCGGATGCCGTAGCGGCGCAACAGGCCCGCTTCCTGGTAGACCCGCACTACGGAGGCGATGCCGCCCATCGTGTCCAGCCCCGTGCCGAGCATGACGATCTTCTTCATGCCGCCCGCCATTCGTTGACGACCCAGCGGAACTTGCCGGCCGCCGTGTTGGGCAACTCATTCCTGACCACGACCGTCACGCGCACGGTGGCGTCGACCAGGTGGTGGATGTTGTGCAGCAGCTTGTCGCGGTCCGCATTGCTATAGCCCTTGTCCGGCACCAGGCGCAATTCCCAGTGGCCGGGGCCGACCTGGGCCACCTGCGACTTGCGGATATGCTCCACGCCCTTGAAGGCGAAGGTCAGCACCGAGGGGCTGACGGGATTGCCGTCGCCGCCCGTAATCTCGTCTTCCAGCTTGCCGGTGACCGGCTCGATCATCGGGAAGTTGCGGCCGCAGGCGCAGCGCCCCGGCTTCCAGCGCGTGCGGTCGCTCAGGCGGTAGCGCACCAGCGGCATCGCCAGATTATGGAACGTGGTGCCGACGATGTGGCCGTAGCCCGTGGTCGGCTTGCCGTTATCGTCCAGGATCTCGACCCAGGAATAGTCCGGGTTGATGTGCATCTCGCCATGTTCGCACTGGGTGGCGAAGGCCACCCGTTCGGCCATGCCGTACATGTCCATCACCTTGCCTGCCAGGCGCTCCGTGACCAGCGCCTGCTGGTGCGGATACAGCGGCTCGGAAGCGGTAAACAGGAAAGGGATCTTCAGCTTCTTGCCGCGCCGCTCCAGGTACTGCGCCAGCGTGTACGCGGTGGAAGGATAGGCCTGCATCATCGCCGGGCCGAAGTGCTCGATCTTGTCGATGATGGAATCGACGCAGTTGTCGGTCAGGTGGCGCGAGGACAGCAGCAGCTGCTTGTTGTAGCGGTTGACGAACCAGAACGGCGGGCGTTGCTGGTCCAGGCCCACCACCATGTCGCCACGCAGCGTGGCGCGCGGCATGCCGTCGCGGTAGCCGCCCCAGGTCCAGTGGCGCTTGATGAAGGCCTGCTCCATCTGCACCGACTGCAGGCTGCGCAGCACCACCAGCGGCGTGCCCGTGGTGCCGCTGGTCTTGCCCAGCGCTTCCCACGGCCGCTTGGCGCCGCCGTTCGGATACAGGCCGGCGCGGTTGTCCAGCAGCGCACTCTTGTCGAGCACGGGGAAGTATTCGCGCAGCACCACGTCCGCTTCGTCCACCGAAAAATCGCGCGGCACGTGGCGGTAGTACGGCAGCTTGCTGACCGCCGTTTCCAGGGTCCGGTGCAGCAGGCTTTTGCGCAGCTTCTCCAGCTGCCCGTCGTCCATCGTTTCATGGCGGCCCAGGCGCGCCACCAGCTGGCGGCTCAGGATATTGTCGCGCACCAGGGCGCGGCCGCCGTACAGCAATTCCTTGCGGAGATCAGACAGCATGGCCCTCTCCTCCCAATACGTCGTGATAGCGGCGCGCCACGGCTTCCCCCAGCACGCGGTAGCTGCGCACCGCTTCGATGAAATTCGGACCGGCGGCCGCGCGGCGGCGCGCCGCCTCCGGATCGCGCAGGATGGCGACCAGGCCGTCGGCCATCGCTTCGGCCGTGCTGGCGGACAGCCAGCCCGCGCCGCTGGCGGACAGCACGGCCGCCTGGTCTGGCGTGTCGTTGCCCACGCAGGGCATGCCCAGCGCCAGGTATTCGAGCAGCTTGGTCGGCGAGCTGACGTCGTACAACGCGCCGCGCGGAATATACGAGACGGCCGCCTGCGCCCCCAGCAGGTATTGCCACGCTTCGCTGGCCGGCAGCCAGCCGGTGACCTGCACCGCATCGGCCACGCCGCGCTGCTGCGCCGTGTTCAGCCACAGCGCGATGTCTTCCGGGCGCGGCGAAGAGCCGATCAGCAGCAGGCACGCGTCGGGCACCTGCTGGCGCACCAGGGCCAGCGCATCGATGACCTTGTCCAGGCAGCGCGCGCGGTCCAGCGTGCCGAGATAGGCGATCACGGGACGGCCTTCCCAGCCGGCCCAGGCACGCGGCGCCAGGCCGCCGGCGCTGACCGTTTCCATGTCCACGCCCATCGGCACGGCGCACAGGCGCGAAGGCGGCACGCCGTGGCTGGCCATCAGCGCCGCCATCGCTTCGCTTTGCACGAACACATGGTCGGCGCGCGGCAGCAGCACGCGGTACAGCAGCCAGCGCTCGGCCAGGCCTTTGGCCAGCACCAGGCGCGCCCGCAACCCGCCGCGCCGCGCCAGGTCGGCCTGGGCGCGTTCGATGCGGCCTTCGCTCATCAGATAGGAAACCCAGTACGCCATCGGGATGCGCTTCAGGCGCGCGATGCACAGCGCCAGCAGGCCGATGGACACCATATCCCGCACCTGGATCAGGTCGCAGTTGCGGCGGTTCGCGCCCAGCAGCGCGCGCAGGCACAGCCAGGCGAAGGACAGTTCGGACTTCCAGCGCGCGCCGACGCGCGAGCGGCGCTGCGACGCGAAGCCGCCGTGGGCCGAGGCGTCGAGCGGGGCTGCGCTGCCCTTCCCGACCAGGTGGCATTCGACGCCGTGACGCGGCAGGTATTTGCCGAACAGCGTGGCCACATCGGCGCGGAAAGTCGGCAGCGGCTCCGGCACAAGTTGCAGTATGCGCAAGCGTTTCATGGAAATTATGCTAACAAAAACTCTTCAATTTCGGCGCCCGGTTCGCCCCGCTGTTCGAGCTTGCGGCCCGCCTCGCGGATGCGTTCGGACAGCACGGCGCGCAGGGCCGGCTGCTCCAGCGCCGAGGCCAGTGCGGTGCGCAGCGCCGTCACGTCGTTGTGCGGCACGAAGCCCGGATAATCGGCGCCCAGGTATTCTTCGATCGACTCGTGGCGCGTGGCCACCAGCGGTTTGCCGTTGCGCAGAACGCGCAGCAGCACGCTTTGTCCGCACGCCTCGCCCTGGCTGCGCAGCGGCATCGCAACGACGGTGCTGCGCGCCAGCAGATCCTCGAATTCGCCTTCGGGCAGGTCGCGGTGGATGGTCGTGTGCTCGTTGGCCGGCGGCGCAATCGTGTTGCGCGCGGAAGCGACGATCACCAGCGGCGCGGGCAGCGGTTCGGCCGCCTGCAGCAGCAGGTCGTAGTCGCGGTTGGAGAAGCCGCCGGCGAAAATGCTGCCATCCTCGGCCTGCCCCTGCGCCTGTCCGTCGAGCTCCTGGCGCCACAGGTGGTAGTGCACGGCGTCCGGCGGCATGCCCACTTCATCGATCAGGTTGCGCGTTTCGCCGGGCGAGAAAGTGATGAAGCCCAGGCCGGGAAAGCGCAAGGCCTTCCAGGCGCGGTTGACGATGCGCCGCGCGCTTTCGCCGTGGATGAAGCAACCCATCACCAGCAGGCGCGCGGGGCGCGGCAGCACGCCGGCCTTGATCAGCGCCAGCACGGGCAAGGCCTGCCAGCCGACGATCAGCACGCGATCCTCGCGCGTCCACAGCCCGCGCGTACGCAGCACGCGCGGCGACAGCATGGCGCGCACGATTTCCTTCTTGCCCCGTATGCCTTCGCGCGCCTCGGGACCGATGACGGTCACGCGTGCGCCGCGCCCGGCCAGGTAGCCGATGATGTCGCGGTAGCCGCCGGCCTGCGAGAGCAGCACGTGGATCATGGCTTGCGTCCCTCCGCCACCACTTCGCGCAGGATCTGCAGGTACTGCTTGCTGACCACGTCCGCCGTGTGTTCGGAGGCGTAGCGCAGCGCGCCGCCATCCTGCAGGGCGCTGTAATACTCGGGATCTTCGTACAGGCGGCGCACAGTGGCCACCAGCGCCGGCACATCCTGCGGCATCATGCCGGTCCAGCCGGGCACGATGCTGAAGGTCGATTGCGGGCACAGCACCGGCGTGCGCGTCGACCATGCATCGCACAGGAAGCCCCAGCCCGAATTGCTTTCGGTGTAGGCGAAATAGGCGGAGGACATGCGCTGCAAGGCTTCCAGCCGCGTGACCCCGGTAATGTGCTCGATGCGGTCGCCAAAGCGCTTCTTCAGTTCCTCGACCACGTGCAGGTAAGGCCCGCGGCCGATGACGACAAAGCGCTGCACCGGCGTCTGTTCAAGAATGGCGGGCACGGTATCCAGCCAGCGCGTGCAGTTCTTGTGGCGGATCAGCGATCCGATATATATCATTTCCGCCGGATTGCGCTCGGTGGCCGGACGCCACTCGGGCGGACGCTGGGCGCAATGCGAAGCGTAGTAGGCGCGGCGGCCGCGCAGGCCGATGTGGGCCAGGCCCGGCAGGTCGGCCGGGTCGTTGCTCATCACGGCGTCGACCTGGCCGCACACCTGCCACCAGCGCATGCGGCCCGCGAGGCGACCCAGCGCCGGCACACCGCCGTAATAGCGGCGCCGCACTAGCAGGCTGGGATCGGCGGACTCCACGCGCAGCAGCACCGGCACCTTGTAGCGCTCGCGCAGGCGCGACAGCAGCGGCAAGGTGTGGAAGGAATTCACGAGCAGCACATCGGGCTCGAAATCGTCGGCCAGCTTCTCCACCGACTGCAGGTATTCGTCCGCACGCTGCGACAGCGCAGCGAGGTCGGGAAACACGCGGTGGATTTCCACGCCGTTGAAATTTTCGAAGTCGGCGCCCTGCTCCGCGCTTTTCAGCGCCGATACGCGCGAGGTGATCACACGTACTGCGGCGCCATGCGCCACCAGTGGCGGCAAGGCGTAAGCCACTTCATCAAAGACCGGGTTCAAGCCCGGGTATATCGCGAGGATTCTCATCATGCATCCGGCAAAAGCTGGCGGCCCAAGGCCCGGTTGATCAGTTTGCGGTCCATCTTGTCGATGACGCCGGACAATAGCAGAGCTACTCCGAATACGGCGCACAGCAGCAGGCCTCCTGCCGTTGCGGCCAGCACGTCGTGGCCCGGCACCAGCGTCGCTGCGAGCATCGCCGCCGTCAGTGCGGCCAGCGCGCGCAGCCACCAGCCAAGGCCCAGCGGCCAGGCGAAACCATGCGCGCGCATGCCTGCCACGACGAGCGTGTTGATGACGATCTCATTGCCCAGCAAAGCCAGCGCGACGAACCACACGCCAAGGTGTCCGAAGCCCACCAGGTAAAGGATGGGCAGCACGAACAGCGAACATAATGCGGCGCGCGCCCACATGCCCATCAGGCCGATCGCATTGCACACCACGTTCAGGATGAGGCGATGCAGGCGCAGCGCCAGCCATGCGCACAGCACGGCGAACAGCGCGTGGTATTCGGCGAAACGCCCGCCGCTGGCAAGGCGCAGCACGAGGTCGCCGTACACGACGGCGACCGCCAGCACGGGCAGCAGGGTCAGTGCGCTGATCTTGAACACGAAGTGCGCCCAGCGCTGCAGCTCACCGTAATCGCGGTTGCCGGCATAGGCGCCGATCATGCGCGAGCGCACCACGGAGAAGATCACCATGCCCGGCATGTAGTTGCGGATGATGTCCGTCAGACGCAGCACGAAGCCGAGGCCCGCCATCGCTTCCGCGCTTTGCACGCGCGCCAGCAGCAGGATCAGGAAGGCCGGCGAATACAGGTACTCGACGATGCCGCTCGCATAGTTGTGCAGCGCGACCTGGCGCATTTCCCTAAACGTGGCGCGCTGCCAGCCGGGATTGCACTGCGCCGGCAAGGCGTGCATCGCGTGTGCGACGAAGCCGGCGGAGAGCAGCAGCGTGGCGCCGGCCGCCGCCAGTTCGGCCAGCAGCAGGCCGCGCGCGGTGCCGCTGCCCATCAACAGCAACGCCACGGCGACGATCGAGCTTTTCAGCACCGTCGCCATCTGCATGCGGCTTTGCAGGGCGAGCGCTTCCAGCGTGTTATCGCGCAGAACGCGCATCGTGCCTTCCACCACCAGCAGCAGGGCCAGCACGCCCGCCAGTTCGGGCGGGAAGCCCGTGGCCTGGCGCAGCAGTTCGCGCCCCAGCAACATGCCCGCCGCGATCAGCGACAGCACGAGCAGGCGGCAGCCCGCCACGCCGCCCACCAGGCGCGCCAGCACACGGCGGCTGCCGTGCAGGCGCACGTCCGGTATGAAACGCAGCAGGACCCAGTCCATGCCCAGCGTGGACAGCCCGAGCGCCAGCTCGATGAAGGCCATGCCGATCACGTAATAGCCGAAATCGGCCGCCGGCAGTACGCGGGCGGACAAGCCCAGCACAGCAGCCGTGAGTAGTGCGGTTGGCACTTTACCGGCCAGGAAGGCAACGATATTGCGCCGTGTTTGATGTCCCGAGTATGGCGCTGTCATATCCTCATGCCCAATCGAAAAACTTGAAATTAGTATAACAAGTTCCCCTGATTTCAACGGTTGATCGTTTCAATCGTGCGCGGGGTCAAAAGGGCTCAGATTAGTGGCGTTTGCGGCAAGATCTTTTGCGTTTAATCAAGGAAAGCGCGTGCAAAAGCCCGGCCGCCATCGCGCCCTCTCCGCCCGGCGCGCGCATGGGGAGGTGTTCTGAATTTTTCGGTTTTTACTAAAACACGCTATCGCTTACTACTTCGCGCTGGTCGCCGCTATTTCGCCCGAGTCTGCACTAATCAGGGAACTAATTTGCGCTAGCCGGCTCTAACGAACACACATCACAAGCATTTAGTGCCGATCCGCGTTCCGCAGTGCAATTTTAGTAAGGGATATCGCGATCTAGCAGGCCCCGGAACGAATTAGTACTGCTTAGTAAAACCCCATTTTCGGAGACCCACCATGTCTTCTCTCCACTACCCGATCCGTGTGCCCAGCGACCTGCTGGAATCCCTGGGCGAATTCACCGGCGAACGCTGGTCGGACTCCTTGGCGCTCGAGCCTTTCATCTGCGAGGCGATCCGCAACTATCTGCGGCCGGCAGCGGCAGCGGCCGCCGAGGCGCACGCGCATCCGGCCGCAGCCTCCAGCTCGGGCTACCAATGGAAGCAAGTCTTTCTTCCCGAGGGCACGCGGCTGCGCGCCAGTTTCGGCGGGCACCATTATTTCGCCCAGGTGGAAGGCGGCGAGATCAAATACGGCGAGCAGGCGATGTCGCCTTCGCGCTTTGCCAACCTGCAGGGCAGCGGCAACCGCAATGCGTGGAAGGCCGTCTGGCTCTGCCTGCCCGGCAGTGGAGAATGGCTGCTCGCCGATGTTTGCCGGTCAGCGCGGCTAGCGGCAATAGCCCGCTTGATAGGAGACGGGGCTCCGGCCAGCCGACCGCCGCGTGCGCGCGAGCAGGTAGCAGAGCGTGAGCGCCGCGTTGCGGAACGCCGCACGTTCCGCGGCACGGCTAACGGCAAGCGCCCCCTTGACCGCCACAAGCGCATCGCGACAATCGGCCTTCCCGGAAATCCACGATGAACAAAAAAAAGCGCCGGGCTCGCGGGAGCCCGGCGCTTTCGGCGCGTGGACAAGTGAGAAGCTTACGGCAGCGGCAGCGTGATGGTCTGGCTGCCGACCGTCAGCGTGCGGCTGCTGGAGCCAGTCGTCAGGCTCACGGCCGGCTTCTTGCAGCCCACGTCCAGCAGCACCAGGAACTCGGCCTTGGTGGCAGCGGGACGGGTGAACGCGGCGTGGTCTTCGTAGCCGGTCAGCGGCGCCGGACCGGTGCGCTTGACCAGCGTGGTGCCCGGCGTAATCGAACTCACGCACAGCGAACGGTCGCCATTGACGATGGTGGCGCTGCCGTCGGCCTGGCCGGCGATGGTCACCGGCGCGTGGAAGTTCCATTCGAAGGAACGGGCCACCGACGCGGTCATCGTATCCATCACCACCGCCAGGTCCTGGCTGCGCAGGTACCACACCTTGCGCCGTGCCAGCGACACCAGGCCTTCGAAGGCCGGCGTGGCGTCGCCTTCCACGTAGTCCATCTCGGTGGTGGTCGAGAAGCCGGTGATCTTGCCGTTGCGGGCCAGGTTGACGGTATTGCCGTCCGTTTTCTGGCCGACGCCATTGTCGAAGGTCACCGCATTATGCGACTTGGTGGCGCGGTACCAGCTGGTCCACAGCGGCGAACCGTACCAGTCGTAATAACCCGCTTCCATCAGCAGGCGCTTGCCGCCGCTGTTCAGCACGATGCTGTTCTGGTCGCCGTGGCTGTGGTTGAACGAGCCGTACGGGCTGGACTTGAAGTACAGCGACGTGCGCTTCGGATCAGCCAGCGAGCTGTGCATCGCCGCCCAGCCCACGCTCGGATACATCGCGGCATTCGGCGGCGGCACGGCGCTGGCCACCGTGTTGACCGGCAGCGGCGACGGCGCCTGCAGCAGGGTCAGCGGATCTTCCACGCCCGTCATGTTCTGGTAGTACCACTTCGCGGCCGGCGTGTCGAAGCGGGAGGCGAAGGCTTTCAGCAGGTAAGTGTTGGGCACATCCTCATGGCCGTCGCCGAACACATGGTTCGGGCTGCCGGGCGGTACGAAGTGCGCCAGGAAGCGCAGGAAGCCGTCCGACCACGGCTTGCGGTAGATCGATACCGCCAGCGCCTGGCTCAGCGGGTCCCAGATCTGCACCGAGAAGTCGGCCGCGGCCTGGCCATAGGCCGTGCCGTTCGCATAGCCGCCCTCCGGACCGCTCCAGGTGTAGACCTGGTGCACATAGGTGCGCACGGCGAAATCGAACCAGGTCTGCGCCTGCGGCACTTCATCCAGGTTCAGCGCGGCGATCAGGGCCAGGAAGCCCAGCGTGTTGCCGCCGTGGGCGTCATACGGGTACTGGTCCATGCGGCCATTGCTGCCGGACAGGTCGTTGTAGATGTCCGTGGTGCGGGCCGCAATGGCGGCGGCCCACTTGGCCTTGCGGGTGGCATCCAGCTTGTCCCACAGGATGTCCTTCGCTTTCGACAGCGACAGCGCGATGGTGCGGGTGGCCTGGTCCTGGTTTGCATAGCTGGTAGGACCGGTCGGGCTCAGGTTGGCCAGTTCGTCGCCACGCTTGATGGCTTCATTCAGGTAAGTCGACGCCGCGGGATCATACGACTTCAGGAAGTAAAGCAGCGACGCTGCTTCCACCTGGTGCCCCATCTTGTTGACGCGATTGCGGATGTCGCTGTTCTGCGTGCTCAGCGCCGTGGTCATGGTCCCGCTATACACCAGCGGCCAATCGGTATCCTTCAAGGGGGCCAGCGGAATGCGCGACACCACGGTCTCGGTCAGGCGGCGCACCTGGTCGCCGCGCTCGGTCACCATGGCCGCGGACCAGCGGTTGAACGGCACGAAGTATTTCGACAGCATGCGCGGGCGCACGTGGTTCGTCACGTTGGCGCGCAGCGTCGCATTGTCCGGCACTTCGAACTTGATGGCCGTGGTGTCCAGCGTGAAGCTGCGGATGGTCGACCAGTCCTTGGCCACCGGTTCGGCCAGCGGCACCAGGGCCGCTTCCACGGCCGCTTCCGTCTGGGCCGTGTTGTAGTTCAGCGAGGCGGACTTGGCGCGCGACGCGGCAGCGGCGTCGGCCATCGCCTGGGTGTAGGTGAACGGCGCCACTTTCCAGGTGTAGATGCCCGGTGCGGTGAAGGCACGGGTCGGCAGCAGCCAGTTGCGGGACACGACCGCCTTGATCGGCGCGGCAGGGGCCGGCGGCTGGATCACGACGAAGTACCAGGTGCTCGAGGTGGCCGTCGGATAACGGGACCAGGAGAAGCCCGGCGGATTCTGCGGTTGAAGCTGCATCTTGTCCGGCGCGGGGCGCACGGCTTCGATGTTGACGGAAGTCGCCCAGTCGGCGTAGCTGGCCGACGAGAAGACAGACAGTGCGGTCAGCACCGTCAATTGTAAAACGCCGGCTTTAGGGAATTTCATGTAAGACTCTCCACGCGATTCGTTTTCAAATCAATAACTTAGAGACTGGATAAGTCCAAGTTCAGTGATTCTCTAAGAACGGAAAGTGTACATCAAACGAGTGCAAGAACTGTTTCCACGCGGCATTTTGTAACAAATGTCGCGTGAAAAATACATATTCGCGGAGAAATGTCAAGCCATTCTTGCAACAGGTGTTACCCGTTTGGCAGCAGCTTGTTGAGAGTTGGTAAACCGGCATAACTGAACGACGGTTCCAAGGCATAACATCAGCAACAATTGCGCAGTTGGCTCATCCATGACCGCCCGGCTGTAAACTAACATCATGAGGAACAGCAGCATTGCGGCAACGCAAGTATCGGCGATCGCGCGCTGGGCCGGCGTCCCCCTGCCCTGCCGCATATAGCGCCACGCGGCAAGGAGCCCAAACAGTAGCATGGAGCCGTAGGCGACAGCGCCCAATACGCCCAGGTCCCACAACAGGATTGCAAGTGCCGTCGCATCCAGGTGCAGCGGCAGGTAGCGCTGCGCCACTTCGCCCGCGCCCATCAGGCCGGCCGGCTTCGAGGCGCCCGGACCATAACCGACCAGGCGGCGCGGCACGGAGGCTTGCGGGTCGCGCCACCACAGCGCCAGCGAAGCGCCGCGGCTGATTTCGCCGGTGCGGTAATTGACGTTGTTCGGGTCGAAGAAGTAGCCGCCGCCCTGGTCCAGCTTGTCGGCCACGCTATGCTGGGAATCGACCTTCTTGCCCCAGTACAGGCTGTCATACACGACGTAGGTTGCGCCCATGAAGGCGCCCACCAGCAGGCCGAAGCCGATGAAGGCCGTGATGCTGCGCAGGATGCGCTTGCGCAGCACCCAGCCCAGCGTCAGCGGCAGCCAGATGAAGGCCGCTTTCACTTCGCCCAGCATGATGATGGCCAGTCCGACCACCAGCATGCCGAAGAAGGCGCGCCCGGACAGCAGCTTCGCCTGCCAGCGCGCGCCCGCATAGCCCATGGCCAGCACAGTAAAGAAGACCATGATGGCGCTGTTGCCACCCGCACCCGGCGTGCCGCCGAAGGTGCCGACGATCGCGTCAAAAGTGGTGGCGCTGGCGACCACGAAGTGCTGGTACAGCACCACGGGCAGCTGCAGCAGCACGATGATGGAGAACAGCTTCCAGATGCGCTCCAGTTGCGCTTCCTTCCAGTGGAACCAGAACAGCGCGAACAGCACGGAGAACATCGGCAGCGTGGCCTTGATGCCGGAGGCGATCTGCGCCTTGGGCGTGCGGTTGAACACCAGGCTGAGAGCGAAGCAGGTGATGAACAGCACGGCGGCCAGCACCACTATCGAGCCGTCGCCCTGCATGGTGCGCACATTGCGCTGGCGCTTGGTCACCAGGTCCAGCAGCGCGCGGAAGAAGAACAGGATGGCCAGGCCGAAGGCGAGCCAGGTGGCGGACTTGAAACCGAGGAAGTACAGGGCCGAGCCCTGCACCAGGAAGGTCAGCACGTACAGGCACAGGAACATGCCGTACAGCGGCAGCACGAACAGCAGCAGCACCGACAGCACGGCCGAACCGATGATCGCCACCAGGGCCGGCGAATCGAGGCCGCCCACCATGCCGACGAAGGCCGCCAGCACCAGGAAGGGCAGCAGCAGCGCAAGCGGGATGCCGCGCTCCGGCGCGCGGCGCAGCGGCCCGGCCGGCTTGGCGGCCGAAGCGCCGAGGGCGCCGCCGGCCACGGCTGGTTTGCGGAAAAATGGCAGCTTCATGCGTCAAATACACCAATCAGCCGGACGCGGGACGCTTCATCCATCGAACGCAGCAGCGCGTTGATGAAGCTTTCCTGCAGCGCATACGCGGCCGGCGCATCGGCGCCGATGCTCGATACGCGCACCAGCATCCCGTCCGGCACCATGCCGGTCAGGCCGTAGCGCAGTTCCTGCAGGCGCTGCTCCATGCCGGGCAGCGTGGCTTTCTTGCCGATCGTGATCCAGTAGGTGATCGGCTCGTTGCGCGCACCGGCCACGGCGTACAGGCGCTTGACGGGCAAGGCGCCGTAGCCGGTATTGATGCTGCCGGTCTTTGCGCCGCTGACCTCGAAGCCCTGCGCCGTGTAGCACACTTCCGGCTTGTGCACGCCCATATTGTCGCCCTGGTCGCCGCCATAGGCGATGGACAGCATGATGCGCTGCCCCGCCCGGTTGACATAGGTGCGCGACAGGGTCTGGTTATAGATCTTGTCCAGCTTGGCCTGCGTGGCCGGATCGACTTGCAGCGGAATGATGGAAGTATCCTCATGCCACTCGCCGAAGGACTGGGGCACCATGGAGGCCAGGCTGAAACGCCCGCCCGCATCCGCCATCTTGACCGATGGCGTAACCACCTTGGTCACGGCCGCCGATGACACCATCAGCGCGCCGAGAGCCAGGCTCACCATCATCGACTTTTTCATGAATTGCGCCATTTGACGAACCACTGAAGGAAGGAATCAACGCCGATGATCAGCACCAGCGCGGTAACGAACAGCACCATGCCCGCGAAGCCGTGCAGGAAGCCCTGCCCTGCCGCATCGCCCATGTAGTACGTCACCAGGGACAGCGTGATCACGCGGATCACGTTGGCGGTAAACGAGATCGGAATGATTAGCGTCGCCAGCGTCACGTTGCGGAAGGTGGACGAGTGGCGCACCACGTTCAGGTAGAACAGGCCCAGCGCTTCCAGCGTCAGCAGGGTTTGCAGCCCGGCGCAGGCATCGGCCACCAGCAGCTGGTACTGGCCCACCTGCAGGATCACACCGCTGCGTGCGATCGGATAGCCCAGCGCGAACAGGATGTGCTCGGTGGCCCAGGACACCGCCATTTTCATCGGCATCGTCAGCATGCTGACCACGGGGCCGGGCAGCGGCACCATGAACAGCATGAAGAAGAAGGCGAACCACTGCACGCGCAGCGCGCCGCGCCCGCACTTGAGCATCAGCACCGACGCCAGCAGCACGACGAAGGACAGGATCTCGAAGGCGACGATGCCCTGCGAGCGCCCCAGGATGTAGAGCAACAGGCCCGCGCCCAGCATCGCCCAGCCGGCCGCCAGCGGCGGCTGGCCCGCGGTGCGCTCGATCATCGCCGGCCAGTTACGGTACATCAGCCACAGCGACAGGCCGAGGATGATGGGACCGTGGGCCTGTTCCTCGGTGGCCCACAGCCCCGTAAACAGCGTGTGGAAGGTGGGGACGAACAGCACCAGCATGCCCAGCAGGACCGGCCACCATTCAGGCAGCACGGCCTTCAGGGCATCCAGGCTGTTATGACGGACGGCCAGTGTCGGTTCCATGATCAGAAGTCAACCAGCACCGAACCGACCACTTCGGCGCCCGCCTGCGCCGCCTGTTCGCCCACGGCGGCCACGTCGTACAGCGAAGTCTTGTTCTTGCGTACCACCAGCAGCACGCCCTTGGCGCGCGCGATCACCGGCAGCGCGTCGGAGGCGGTCGCCAGGTCCGGCACGTCATACAGCACGATGTCGTGCGACAGCTCCAGCTGCGCGTTGACGCCGGTGAAGGCGTGGCGCGCCAGCAGCTCGGCCGGGTTGGGCGGCTGGGTGCCGGCCGGCAGCACGGACAGCGACACGAAGCCGTCCACCGGCGCCACCGCTTCCAGCCCGGCGCGCCCGGCCAGCAGGTCGGACAGGCCACTGCGGCCGTGCAGGTCGAAGATTTCCTGCTGCGCCGGATGGCGCAGGTTGGCGTCCACCAGCAGCGTGCGCTCGCCCAGCTGGGAGAACACCACGGCCAGGTTGGCGGCAAACAGGCTGGCGCCTTCGCCCGGACCGGCGCCGACGATGGCCAGCGCCTTGCGGCCGCGGGCGAACCAGCGCATCATCAGCTGGCTGCGCACGGCGCGCAGCATTTCCACCTGCCGGCTGAAGGGCTGGAAAGCCGCCACCAGCTTGGGCGAAAACTGCTTCTCGCCCACTTGCACATAGGGATAGTCGAACTGGCGCGCCAGCACCTGCTGGATGTCGGCTTCATTGACCAGGCCCAGGCGCTGGGCCGCTTCGCCGAAGCGGATGCCCTCTTCCTGCTGCAGCGCCGCCACGTTCTCGGCATTTTCCGGCGTGATCTTGCCCGCCTCCAGCAGCAGCGCACCGATGCTGGCCTGGCGCGCGCCATGCAGGCCGGGATTGATGGGATAGGGATGGTTCATTGCGGGCTCCATTCAATTCAAACGCAGCTGGCGCGGCGGGTTCAGGCGCAGCGGGCCGAAGCGGCGCGGCTTGGGCGGGTTCCAGTCGATGGCGCCCAGCACGGGAATCTGCGCCACTTCCGTCAGGTCGGATACCGAACGCACGCGGCGGTCGAACATTTCCGCCAGCATGGCCAGGCCGATGCCCAGCATGCTGCCCAGGAACAGCGACAGCACGGTGTTCAGGATGATCTTCGGACCGGCCGGCTCGATCGGCGGCACGGCCGGATTCAGCACCGACACGTCGGCCTGGTCGGAACCGCCCTCGATACGGGTCTGGGAGAAGCGCAGCGAGGCATTGTCGAAGGCGCGCTGGGCGCTTTCCACGTCCTTGTTCAGCACATTCAGTTCATCGCGGCTGCGGTTCAGTTCCAGCACCTTGGCCTTCTGTTCGGCCAGCGCGGCGCGCAGGGCCGCTTCGCGCTGCGCGAAGATGCCGGCGCTGTTGCTGACGGAGGCCATGGCCACTGCCGTGTTGTCGCGCAGGGCGCGGCGCAGGCGGTCCACTTCGGCGCGCGCGCTTTCCACCTGCGGGTGGTTGCGGCCCAGGCGGCCACTGACTTCCGCCAGCTTGGTTTCCGCCGTGGCCAGGCTCAGCTTGAGGTTCTGCACCACGGGGCTGTTGGCCACGTCGGGCGATTCGCCGCCCGAACCGCGCGCCACCGACTGGCGCGAATTGGCTTCCATCGACTGCGACTGCGCCACCACCAGCTGCGTGGCCAGGTCGTTCAGGCGCGTGTTTTCCACGTCCAGGCGGTTGTCCACGCTGACGATGCCGTGTTCCTGCTGGTACTTGGACAGCTTGGACTGCGCCACTTCCAGGTTGTCGCGCAGCGTCTTCAGCTGCGCGTCGAAGTAGCGCGTGGCCTTGCGCATCGGGTCGGTCTTCAGCTGCACGCTGATCTTCATGTATTCGTCGGCGAAGGCATTGGCCACGGCCGCCACGAACTGCGGGTCGGAACCCTTGAAGGTCACGTCCACCACCGAGCTTTCCTTGGACGGCACGATCTCGAGCTTCTTCTGCAGCAGCTCGGCCAGCCAGTCGCGCACATTGCCCTGGCCGCCGGTGGAGTCATTGAACTGCTGCACGACGGCCGGGCTGTCGGCCAGCTTCAACTGGTCCACCACGCGCAGCGCCACATTCTTGCTGCTGATGATGTCGATCTGGGTGGCCATGTAGCCGGGCAGCAGCTGGCCCGGCAGGGTGAGGCCGGTCAGCGGGTCGATGCCCTTGAAATTCATTACCAGCGAGCTGGTTGCCTTATAGGTCTTGGGCAGCAGGAAGCTGACAACGAGGGTGGCACACACCGTCACGAGCAGCGTCAGCAGAACAATGCGCTTGCGGGCGCGCAAGATCAGTAGAAACTGGGCGAAATTCATCGTTTATCCTTTCGCCGGTCAGAACCAGCTTTCCTTGATCAGGATGACGTCGTCCACCTGCACCAGGTCATCGTTCTTCACCTTCACGACGTGCAGCGAGCCGTCGCCGTTGCGGCGCTTGACGCTGATGCCGCGCTCGGTGCCGCGCGGGGTCAGGCCCCCGCCCACCGCCAGCGCCTGCGCCACCGTCATCTGGCGCTCCAGGCGGAAGGCGCCGGGACGCTGCACTTCGCCATAGATATAGAAGCGCGGGCTGCGTTCGGCATAGATCACGTCGCCGGGCGCCAGTTCCAGGTCCTTGTCCGTGCCGCCGTTGCGCACGATGTCGATCACGTCGACCACGGTCTTGGTGGTGGTGCCGTTGCGGGTGCGCACCAGGCTGACGGTATCGCCGCCGTCGGCATTGAAGCCGCCGGCCTGGGCCAGCATGTCCATCACGCCGCGCTTGCCGCCTTCCAGCGGATAGCGGCCGGGACGGTTAACCATGCCCAGCACGGACACTTGCGCGCTGGCGACCTGCGAGACGATCAGGTTCACCTGCGCCTTCTTCACATAGCCGCCCGATTGCAGCATGCCGGCGATTTTCTTTTCCGCCTGCTGCACGGTCAGGCCGTTCACATCGACTTCCCCTACCAGCGGGAAAGTCATGCGGCCCGCATCGCTGATGCGGGTCTCGATCGACAGGTCCGGATTGCCATACACGGAAGCTTTCACCACGTCGCCAGGGCCGAGCGTGATATCGGCCGCCTGGGCGATGCCGAAGGACATGCCCAGCAGGACAGCCATCATCCACATCATCAGTCGTTTCATAATCGTTCTCCCTTCTTCACGTAAAAATGGTCGGACTTATTTGAGTCCGGCCACACCGCGTTCGTTCATTTCATGCCGCGCGCCATCGGCCGGCGTCGCGTCCG
>DASWYX010000106.1:0-10826 GCA_036404755.1 Pseudoduganella sp. | reverse complement strand
TGGCCTGAGGCATCGCGGCCGCGCCTTGTTGCGCGGCCGCCGCGTGAGGTTTAACGCGGGGCGAGCTTCACGAGGACGATGTCGTTGCTCTTCATGGGCAGCTTGACTGCCGCCTTGCCATCCTTGCCAACGCTGATCTGGCGGCTGACTTCGGGCTTGTCCACGGTCAGCGACTGCAAGTGCTTGAGGTTTGCCGGCGTCAGCGATTTCGGCGCGCCCATGTCGATATACGCCGAGTAAGCGTCATTCTTGCGGAAGCCGGTGCGCTGCACGGTCAGGGCATAGCTGCCTGGCTTCAGCCCAGTGAAGGTCACCTGAGCCGGCTCCGCAGCCTTGTTCGGCACAATGCGGCTATAGAAGGGGCGGTTGCTGACCGTCTGCTCCGGCTGCTCGAAAGTCCAGACCACGGCCGCAGCGGACTTGCCATCGTAGGAAGCCAGCACCTGCGCATCGGATGCCGGCACCGCATTGCCATTCAGCGCATGCAGATACTTGTAAGCGAACCATGCCGGCTTGCGGATGCCCTCGCGGTTTATCAGGCCAAAGCCGCCGTGGAATGGCGTCGGCGGAGGGCCGGATTCCTCGAACAGGTCCGAATAAGTCCAGTAGCTCATGCCCTGCAACTGGCCCTGGCTCGCCTTCAGCTTGGCCAGGATGTAGGCCGCGCTGATGTACGAATCGTGCACCAGGTCGCGCGAGGTATAGCTCGTGCTCCACTCGGTGAAATACAGCGGCAAGCCCGGATAGGCGGACGCCTCGATTTCGCGCCGCACCTTGCGGATATCGCCTACGATCGCGTCCGGCGACGACGAGAGCTTGGTATCAGCCTTGCCCATCTCGTCGAGGAAGCCGCCGTCCACGCCATAGGTATGGGTGGTGACGAAATCGACCGGCGTGCCGCTTGCCTTCACGTGCGACAGGAATTCCGGCACCCAGGCCGCGCCGGCCGTGGAAGGGCCGCCGACCTTCAGCTCGGGATCGATGGCCTTGATGGTGCGCGCCGTATTGTCGTACAGATCGAAATAAGCCTTCTGGTCAGCCTTCTCCCAGAAGCCCTCCAGGTTCGGCTCATTCCACACTTCGAACGGCCAGCTGCGCACTTCGTCCTTGCCGTAGCGCTCGATGATATGGGTGACGAAGGCGTGCACCAGGTCGCGCCAGGCTTCGGGACGCGGATGAGAGGTGTTGGCCTTCCAGTAGAAGATATCGTTGCCCGAGGTGGCCATCGCCAGCGGCGTGAAGCCCAGTTCCACGAAAGGCTTGATGCCGCGCTTCAGCATCGAGTCGTACAGTTCATCGATTTTTGTCCAGTCGTAGACGATCTTGCCATCCTTCTCCTGCACGGTCTTGAACACGTCATGGAAGATGCCGTGGAAGCGCAGGTAGCGGAAGCCCAGTTCGTCCACCGCAGTCTTCAGCTGCGTCATGCTGTCGTCGCGCAGCAGCGTGCCGGGGAAATCCGAGCCTACGCTCAGGTCAAAAAAACGGTCCAGCGGCTGGGCGGCTTTGCTCACGTCCAGCTGGATGTCGCGCTCGGCGAAAGCGGGCGCCGCGAAGGCCGCGGCAAGGGCGAATGCAATCAGGGTTCTTGACATCGATGTCTCCAGGTTTATTTCGAAACATTTTATAACAAGAAATGGATAGCGCTACCATAATTTAAACTGCAGGGGTTATTTCCAGACCGAGAACCCATGTCCAACCGGCTTGACGCCCTGCGCGTATTCATCGTTGCCGCCAATTCGACCAACTTCCGCGAAGCGGCCGTGAAACTGGCGGTCTCGCCGCAAGTCGTGTCGCGGGTGATCAAGGAGCTGGAGGACGACCTGGGCGAACCGCTGTTCCACCGCAATACGCACGGCGTGCAGCTCACCTCCTTCGGCGCGCAATTTACCGAGCGCGCCAGGGCGGCGCTGACGGGAGTGGATGCACTGTTCCATCGCAGCAGCCGGCGCAAGCCTTCGGACCTGGCGGGCACCGTGCGCATTACCGCGCCATCGGGCCTGGGCCGCTTCAAGCTGCTGCAGCCGCTGGTCGAGCGCGTCGCCGCCTATCCAGGCCTGCTGCTCGATATGCGTTTTTCCAGTTCTTTCGTGGACGTGGTGGACCAGCAGATCGATATCGGCCTGCGCGTAGGTACCCTGAAGGACAGCAACTTCATCGCCAAGCCGGTATCGAAGATGACTTTCCACATCGTGGCCGCGCCTGCGCTGCTGAAGCGCATCGGCCGCCCCGGCACGGTGGATGCCGTGCTGCAGGCGCCCACCACGACGCTGATCGATGCGAATACGGGCCGTCCCTGGACCTGGTTCTTCAAGGGCGGCCGCCACCTGATGCCGTCCGCACCGGCGTATATGACGGACGACCCGCTGGCCGAGGAAGCCGCCGTGCTGGCCGGTTTCGGCATCGGCCAGCTGCCCGGCCATCTGGCCTTCCCGCATATCCGCGCGGGACGTCTGGTGACTCTGATCGAACACGAGGCGCCCGATCCGTGGAATATCTATGTGTACCGGCCGCGCCGCGGACCGGTGCCGGCCCGCGTGCGGCTGGTATATGACAGCCTGGTCGAGGCGCTGACCGGCTTCGAAGACGACGATTAAGCCTTCAACTGGTCGCGGATCGGCAGCTGGCGGATACGCTTGCCGGTCGCCGCGAAGATCGCATTGGCGAGGGCCGGTGCGATCGGCGGCACGGAAGGCTCGCCCACGCCGCCCGGCGGCACGGCATACTCGCCGCCCACCATGTGCACGTGCAGCTGCTTCGGCGCTTCGTTCAGGCGCAGCACCGGGAAATCGTGGTAGTTGGACTGTTCCGGCTGGCCGTCCTTGAACGAGATTTCCCCCATCATCGCAAGCGTGAGGCCCTGGATGCAGCCGCCTTCGACCTGGGCGCGGATGCGCTCCGGATTGACTTGCGGGCCGCAGTCGATCGCCACGTCCACCCGCTTCACCGTTACCTCGCCGGCCGGCGAGACTTCGGCTTCGATCACTGCCGCCACATAGGTCACGAAGCTGTAGGCCACGGCGAGGCCGAGACCGCGGCCGGCCGGCAGCTTCCTGCCCCAGCCGGCTTCCCTGGTCGCTCGTTCGATCACGGCGCGCATGCGGCCGGTGTCAATCGGATACAGCTCGGGCGATTCGCCGTAGTTCCACTTGTCGCCCAGTGTGGTGGGATCGATCTTGCGCGCCGGGCCGATCAGCTCAAGCAGGTAGTCGCGATGGTCGCGGCCCGCCTTGTGGGCCAGTTCGGCCACGAAGCTTTGCACCGCGAAGGCGTGCGGGATGTTGGACACGGAACGGAACCAGCCGATGCGGGCATGCGCTTCCACGTCCGCCGCTTCCAGGCGCACGTTCGGGATCTGGAAGGGTACATTGATCGCGGTCATGCCGGCTTCGAAGTCCGCCTTGCCCTTCGCGCCTTCCGCGAAGGTGGAGGCGATCGTTGGTGCTGCGGAGCGGTGCAGCCATGCTTCCGGGCGGCCCGCGACATTGAGCACGCTTTCCAGGCGCTCGACGGATACCGTGTGCAGGTAGTCGTGGCGGATATCGTCCTCACGCGTCCAGACGACTTTCACATGGCGGCCTTCGAACTGCTTCGCCAGCAGCGCCGCTTCCGCCACGAAGTCCGGCTTGGACTTGCGGCCGAAGCCACCGCCCAGCAGGGTAGGGCGCAGCGTGACCTGCTCCGGCTTGATGCCCAGGTGCTGGGCCACGGTGTCCAGCGCACCCTGCGGCGCCTGCACCGGCGCCCACACTTCGCATTTGCCGTCCTTGAAAACCGCTGTCGCGGAAGGCGCTTCCATGCTGGCGTGGGCCAGGTGCGGCAGATAGTATTCCGCGACCAGGCGGCGCGAATCGTCGCCCTTGCGCAGCGCCTGATAGACATCGCCATCATCGCGCAGCGCCTTTACCGGCTGCTGCACGGCGGTAGTGAGTTCCTTGCGGTAGGCCGCCGAATCGTAGGCATCGTGCTTGCTGGCGCCCCATTCGATCTTCAGCGCGGCACGGCCCTGGTTGGCGGACCAGGTATTGCCTGCCACCACGGCAACGCCGCCCAGCGGGTGGAACATGGGTGCGCCGGGGTAGCTCTCCAGCTGCACGACCTTGATCACGCCGGGGACTTTCAGCGCCTCGGCCGCATCGACCTTCGCCACACGTCCGCCCAGCACTGGCGGACGCGCGATCACGGCGTAGAGCATGTCCGGGAAGCGCACGTCGATGCCGTAGGTGGCGTGGCCGGTGACGATATCCTTGTTGTCGTAGGCGAGCACCTTGCCTTTGCCGATGTAGCGGAAGTCCTTCGGGTCCTTCAGGCGCAGCTGGGCCGGCACCGGCTGTTTCATTGCCGCTTCCGCCAACTGGCCGTAGGACAGGCGCCGGCCGCTGCGTTCGTGCCTGACCTCGTGCTTCAGCGCGCGCACTTCCGATACCGGCACGCTCCACTGCGCGGCAGCCGCCGCTTCCAGCATCTGGCGCATGGCCGCGCCCACGCGGCGCATCGGCGCCAGGAAGTGACGCATGCTGCGCGAGCCGTCCACGTTCTGGTTGCCGTATTTCGCTTCGTTCGCTTCCGCCTGCACGATCTTCACGCGCGCCCAGTCGGCTTCCATCTCGTCCGCGACCACCATGGGTAGGCTGGTGCGGATGCCCGTACCCATCTCGACGCGGTGCGCCGTGATGGTGACCGTGCCGTCCGGCGCGATGCTGACGAATACCAGCGGCTGTTCGACGATCCCGCCGGGCATGCCTGCGCCGCCGAATTTTTTAGCGCCGTCCTGGGCCCACAGTCGGCCGCTCATGCTGACCGCAAGCACGGCGGCGCCGGCCTGGAGGAAACTGCGTCGGGATGCTTGCATCAGCGGCCTCCGTTCAGTTTGGCTGCGGCGGTCTTGATCGCCTCGCGGATGCGCGGATAGGTGCCGCAGCGGCAGATATTGCCGCTCATGGCTTCGTCGATCTGCTTGTCGTTAGGCCTGGTGTTGGACTTCAGCAGCGCCGTGGCGGACATGATCTGTCCCGCCTGGCAGTAGCCGCATTGCGCCACGCCGTGGTCCATCCACGCCTGCTGCACGACCTTGCCGACGCGATCGGCTTCCATCGACTCGATGGTGGAAATCTTCTTGCCGACGGCAGCCGATACCGGCGTGGTGCAGGAGCGCACGGGCTCGCCGTCCAGGTGCACGGTGCAGGCGCCGCACAGCGCCATGGCGCAGCCGAATTTGGTGCCGGTCATGCCCAGTTCATCGCGTAAAACCCACAGCAGGGGCATTTCCTCCGGCACGTCGACGCTGTGCGCCTTGCCGTTGATTTGTATCGTCGCCATGCTAACTCCCGATTTAATGTTGCAGGAATTATGCATAGCCGGGCAGGGTGGTGGAATGCCGTTTGGTGGAATACAGAATACCGATTAATGGAACTCGGCATGTTCGCGCGCTTTGCTCCAAGCGGCCCCGGCAGGAATACAGGGCTATTGCGGGCCATTCTAATGTGGACTATGCTGGGTAGCGGTGGATAGCACGGAGGGTTTGCGATGAAGACCTATGACTGCGTGCATTGTGGCGTCCGGTTGCTCGAAGTGTCGTCTGGCGATGCCGTACTGATTGGCCGCTTTCCGGACAATCTGCTGCGCTGCTATTCCATGCTCAAGCTTGGTCCGGGCGGCGTGATTTGTCCGCGCTGTACGAAGCCGAATGTGCTGCCCGTGCCGGGCGTGGCGATCGGGCCGGACAAGCATGGCATCATCGGCTTGCCGAAAGAACTGTCCGCGGCCGACGTGCCGGACCAGTTGCTGCACGACCTGGCCGCCGAGGCCGGCGCCGTTGATATCGTCCAGGCGAACTCGCCGCGCGACTTTCGCCGCGCTTTTATCACCAGGTATATCGCCCCGGCTGGCAACCTGATGAACAGCTTTCTGGTTGCCGACGACAGTCTGGCCTGGGTTGAGGAGCACCATGGCGAACTGGATGCCGGGTTCTGGGCGGCCATGTGGCTGACTTCGGCTGGTGCGGTGCAGTTGTTCACCAAGCCGCTTGCCGAGGGCGAACTGCCTTGGCCAGCCTTCGTTCCGCATGAAGAAGCGCCGGATGCCGCATCCCATCTGGTGAAGCTGAAAGAAGCGGTGCAGCTGCACGACCTCAATGTAGGCAGGCTGATCGGATATCTGCTGCTGTGGTGGGCCTGTCGCGCGCTGGATGCGCGTTCCCTGCAGCCCTTCGTGAACAGGCTGGGTACTCTGATTCCAGAGCATGCCCTGCAGCAGGATACGCTCGATGCCGCCGCCGCGAAGCTTGGCGAAATCGTTGACGGCTTCGACAACCAGAAGGAGGGGTGGATCACCAATTCCTATCTGTGCGATGCGGTGCTGGCGCTGCTGGCGCACGAACACGAGTTGGAAAATCCGCGCAAGCACCAGTGGACCAGGATCGTGCTGTTCTACGACTTCATGCGCCGGCGCGACGGCAATGACGAAAGCGTCCTGCTCGATCCTTCGCTGCTGCGAGCGACAGTCGACGAACCGATGTTCTGGCAAGTCTGCAAGCGGATTGCGCGCCGCTTCGGACTGATGGAGTTGACCGCCGCGAACAGCAAGGATTTCGGCTTCCTGTTTGAGGCGGCGTCGCGCGTGTTCCCGGCCGAAGCGATGACGCAGATGTCGTTGAAGGTGGAGTTCAGGGACGAGGACAAGGTCATCGAAGGCAGCGTGGACATGATCCTGCGCCACCTGGAAGAAGGAAACCTGCTGCTGGTGAGCGCGGTGCTGGACGGCGTGCGCATGCGCCATCCGGATGCCTTGCCTGCCGTCTCGCAATCGGTCATCGGCAAGGTGGAAGCGGCTTTGAAGCTGCCGGCCGAACCACGCTGCGCCCTATACCGGATGCTGATTGAAATGCTCAACCGGGTCGGCCACCATGAGGCGGCAGGAGAGGTGATCGACGCCTGCGTGAGCTTCATGAATTCGGCCGAAGGCGCTGCGATCCCCGCTTCGCGCCGGGCGCAGCTGCTGAATGAATTCGGCAACTGCATGCGCTACGAGGGCCAGCGCGAGGAGGCGCTGGAAATATATGAACAGGCACTGGAGCTGCTGGGCGGCGATGCGCGCGACGATGATGTCCGTGTCGGCCTGCGCAACCGCGCCATCATCCTGCGAGAACTGCACCGCTATTCGGAGGCGCAGGCGGCTTTCGCGGCACTGATGCCCCATGCGGGTATGACGGAACTGCGCCAGCTGGTGACGTCACAGGGCAACTGCCTTATGGAGATGGGCCTCGATGCCGAAGCGCTCGCCCTGCTTGAGGCGCACACGTCGCTGATCGAGGGGGAGGGCCTGGATTCGAACGGCGTCATCGAGCAGATCACGCTGCATGCCGGCTTGCTGCTCATGCAGGGCAAGCTGGAACACGCGCGGGAATTGCTGGACGAGGTGCGCGATGCGGCGGAGCGCCGCCATTATGCAGCTGCGGTAATCCTGGATCATATGGTCACGTTGCGCAGTCACGGTGTGCAGAAAGATCGCGCCATCGATGGCCTGTTCGAACTTTTGTCGCACTTGCAGCCGGGCCAACCGCTGGGCCGGCTGGTACTGGATGCTGTCGCGGATCTGGACCAGGCGATGATCGAAGCCGGCCGCGAAGCGGAGGCGGAAGCGCTGGTCCGCGAACTGTGCGAAGGCACGAATGCAAAGGCGGCGCCGTCCGCCTGGCGCCTTTATCTGCTGGCCGCGCGACACGCCGCCCTGGCGGATGACAGCGAAGGCGAAGAAGAGGACTTGCTGGCGGCCATGCTTCATTATGAACTGGGGCTGTGGCATATCGCGGCACGCGACGATGTGCTGGCGTTCACGTCGGCGCATGCGGGGCCTACGCTGGAGCTGGTGCAGCGCGTGGCGCGGCGTCATGAGCGCGGCGAGGACCCGACCGGCTTGATGGTCCGCTATGCGGCGGATATGCGGGCCGCGCCGGTGCTGTCGGCTCGTCTGCGCCATATTGCCGATCTGGCGCCGCCCCTGATCGACCTGGAAAACGAGGAAGAACGCCTTGCCCAGCTCCTGCAGCGGACGCCGGCCGTCCTGCTGCAATTCGTCGCCGCGGATGGCGGTGTGCTGGCGGTACGCAGCTGGCTGACGGAGGAGGGGGATATCGAGAGCAGCATGCTGCGGCTGGCCATCAGCTACGACGCGCTGGCGCAGTTCGCCAACCGCATGAGTTTTGCGCTGCTGCGCGCGAATCCTTCTGCAGCGGAGCTGGCGATGCACCAGGTGCGGGGCTGGGACGAGGCGACCGGTGCGCTACGAGCGGTGACGGATGGCATGCCGGAGCAGCTTCCGCTGGTGATCGCGGCGGGGCCACTGCGCGAGCCGCTGATCGCGCTGGCGCTTGGCATGGAACGTCCGCTGTGCTTTGTTCCCAGCATTTCGGCGCTCGTTTCGATGCGGACGCGCCATGCGGAACCGCCGGCGCCGCGCTCGATGTTCGCCTTTGCCGCGTGGTTCGACCGCGAACGCGAGGAGGAGGCGCAAGCGCTGGCGCGCGGCGCGCAGCAAGCCAGTGCGATTGCCGAACGGCTTGGACTGGTGGCCAACAGCGTTACGGGCGTCGCGGCAACCGGCGAGGCGTTGCTGGATGGCTTGGCCGCTGCGGACGTGGCATGGATCGCCTGCCACGGGCGCCTGCGTCCGGGAGCGGACGGCGTGCAACTCTACGTGGCGGCGAACGGCAGCCTGCCGCCGGCGGATGCCATGTCCATCCGTGAGGGGTTGCGCGACCCGCATATCCTGCGCTGGGCAGGCCTGGCCGGCATGAGCACCGCATCACGCACCGTGTTTTCGTCGGCCTGCGATTCGGGGCTGGCGATCACCAACCCCGGCGGCGAAAGGCTGGGCCTGGAGCGGCCGCTGTTTGCCGCCGGTACCTCGGTCTTTGTCGCGCCGATGTGGCCGGTGCCGACGGCCGCCTCGCAGCGTGTCCTTGCGGCCGTTCTCGATGCCTGGCTGAAGGAGCCGGAGCTGCCCCTGGTACAGCACGTATGGCGGGCGCGCAAGGCTGGTGCGGCCGCGGGTGAGCCCGCGCTGGCCTGTGCCGCATTCGTGCCCTTCGGCGATGCACTCAATTGAAAGGAGATGACTGTGAATATCGATCAAAACCTGGCGAGCCTGAAAGCGCCCCATGTGCTGGAGGCGGCAATACTGACCTTGCCGCAGGTGCTCGAAGTGGACGATCCGCAGGAAGGTATGGATAAGGTGCTGTCCGGCTTGCCGTCGGACGAGCGGGCGGAAGTTGATGCGCTGATCCGGCGTGCCAGCGATGAGAGCACGGATGAAGCGGTGGAGCTGATGCGGGCGGTCATGGGCGCTGCTGCGGACGAGAAGCGCATCAGCGATGAAGCGATGTCCCAGGCGCTGGATGCCGTGGGGCGCAAGCAGCTGGTGATCACGCCGGACCTCTATCTCCTGGGCCTGACGCTGACTGTTGGCTACCTGGCTGTCGTAACCAAGGGGCGGTCCTCGGTGACGACGAAGACGACGATCAAGCAGGATAAGGACGGCCGCTGGATCGTTACGATCGACAAAAAGGAGGTGTACCTCAATCCCTTCAGCCCACTCATCAAGCTGATTCAGCGTGTGCTGGGTATGAAGGAAACTGGCTCGTAGGCGCGGGCACAAGGATATAGCCGCTTTCTTCATCTCCGTAGGCGCGGGTCTGGCCTTGCAGGTAGTAGCGCGCGGTCAGCGCGCACAGGGCGGCATCGATGGCGTCGATCGATTTCAGCGCGGCTGTGGCGATGCCGGCGTCTTCCAGCAGCTTGCGGCGTTGCGCCTTCTTCTGCTTCGCTGATGCGACGTCGCGCCCCAGCAAGGCGCAGGTGATCGCATGCGGGAAGGTTTCGAAACAGACCGGCCCTTCGGCATGGCCGCGCAGGAGCGGATAGCGTGGCGCGAGCGCCTGGTAAATGCGCTCACCGCAGAACATCCAGCCATAGAAGCCGGTGGTGTTGGCCAGCGCGCGCTCGCGCGTCGGCGTGGCGAAGGAGAAGATGCGCTCCTTCGCCAGGTCACGCTCGGCGCGGCGGCCTGCGCCTTCCACGCCCCACAGGCAGGGCGAGTCTATGCCGATCGCCACCGCCCCGTATTCGATGCAGCGCTCGAACAGCTCGCGCGGCTCGCGGCTGTTCACGTTGCAAACCACCTCGTCGCCACGCAGCACGACGAGATGGCAGCCCTTGCGCTCGCCGCCGATGTCGATGCCTGCGACGGTGGCGTGCGCATTCATTGCTTGCGGCGGGCACTGCGTGCACTGGCGGCGCTGATGACGGCGAATCCGGCCAGCAAGGCCGACCAGCTTGCGGGTTCCGGCACGGCGCTGATCGATTGCATCGACGTGATCTGCGCGGTGAAGACAAATTCCTTGCCGCCGTTGGGGCCTTCGTTCGGCATCCAGGTGGTCGAGAAGGTGGCGTTGGGGAAAAGCTGAAGGTTCAGACTTGGGGGCAGGGAGGTATTAGACACGGCTGCGCCAGTTGGATCTTCCAGCCGGAAGTCCACGAAGTTTGAATAGCCGGTGTCGTAGGAGCCGTATGCGCGGTAGCTGAAGCGGTCGGTACCGGCGCTAGCGTCGGCGTTCGCCACGGACACGCTGGTGCCCTGGTAAGGATATATCTTTGGCACGGACTGGAAGGTAAAGGTGCCAACTGCGTTTTCGATATGCATCTGCGTGGTCGAACCCATGGTTTCATATTGCACCCAGCGGCCTGGCGTGATTTCGCGCAGCACGGGCATGGACATGTCGATGTCCACATAGCCGCTGAACTTCTCGCCCAGCGAAAGCGTGGGGCCGA
>DASWYX010000105.1:0-4370 GCA_036404755.1 Pseudoduganella sp. | reverse complement strand
GGCGAACAGGGAAGTCAGGCCCACCAGCAACAGCAGGCCGATGGTGATCGCCACCATCAGTTCGACCAGGGTGAACCCTCGCGGGCGGGATGGCATTGGGCGCATGGCGGACATCATTGGCAATTCAGCAAAGGGCTCGTGATCTGAACGGCGATGGCGCGGCGGTTGGTGTCCGTGCCATAGCTGTTCTGGCCGCAGGCCAGGGAAGGGGCGATCGTCGCGTGCATGCCCTGCCACGCGACGGTGACCTGGTAAGTGGCCGGGCGGCACACGCCGGCGGAAGGGTCGGCCGTCTGCAATTGCTCGATGCAGCCGCGCGCGCCGATCATGGCGCCCACCTTGTTATTGTTGTCCACTTCAGCGGCGCCCTTCAGGGACTTGCTCCATTCGCACAGGTCGTGGTCGGCGCCGGCCGCGGCGGCGCTGCAGTCGGCCGGCCTGGTGTCGCCGGTGCCCACATCATTGACCACATAATTCGCCGCCTGCGGCAGGTTGCCCTGCAGCCGCGACGACATATCCTGCAGCAGGATCACGGCCTGCGCCCGCTGGTAGGACTCCAGTGAACCGACCTGGGACTTGGACTGGAACACGGCGATGCCGAGCAGGCCGAAAGCCAGCACGACGGCCGTGACGAGCACTTCGATCAGGCTGGCGCCGCGCTGGCGGAAAAGGGATGGTTTCATGGTCATGGCTAGCCTCCGCACGCCCGTGGCTGCACGGTGGGACGTCCGCCGAGGTCGACGACGATGCAGCGTTTTTTGCCGTCCGGCGAGGAGAAATCGAACTTGGGATTGGCGGCGCCGCGCACCCGGCCTTCGGAGGTATAGACCAGCGAGACGGGCCCGTTGATCGTCACCCGGTTCGGGGCGGCATGGCTGGCCAGCGCGGGTTGGCCGTCGACGGGGTTGGCGATGGTCCAGCCCCCATTCCAGCTGCCGACCGGAGCCAGTGTGACGTCGGTATTGCGCTTGATGGCTTCGCTGCGCGCTTGCAGGATGTCGCTGAACAGTTCGCTGGCAGCGCTTTTGACCCGCTGGCTGGATAGGAAATCCTGCATCGCCGGTATGCCGACGCCTGCCAGGATCACGATGATGGACAGCACCACCATCGCCTCCACCAGGGTGAAACCGCGTTGGGCGTTCATGGCTTTACCACTTATCGGCTGGCAGTTTCTTTCCGGTGCTGTCGATGGTCAGGGTGCCATCGTCCGCCTGCGCGGTGCCGGTTTTCGGTGTCGCGGTTACGGTGAACGTGGGAGGGGGACCGTCGGCGGTCGTGATGGTGATGTCGTAATACTTGCTTACCGGGCCGGGGCTGGACATGCCCAGGCCGGCGACCGTGTCCTTGTAGGTGCGGGCATCGACCAGGAATTGCTGTTCGCGCTGGGCCAGGTCCAGCAGATGCTGCTGGGCGGCTGCGCGGTTGCCGCGTACAACGTATCTTCCGTAGGCTGGAACGGCGACTGCCGCCAGGATCCCGATGATGACCACAGTCACCATCACCTCTATCAAGGTAAAGCCCCGCTGTCGTGGTTCGCCCATGACTTGTTCCATAAAGAAGAATGTCGCCAATTTTAACGCCAAAAGTTTCCTTGCGCCAACTATTGGTCAATATTTTTCGTCGGATTTCCGCAACAGCATGACAGGAGCGCCGCCCGCGCGGCGCACGCAGCCCATCGCGTCCGCCTCCCATCGCGCGCATGGCCGCGATAGACGAAAAAAAGCCCCGGGCCTTGCGGCGCGGGGCTTGAGGGTACAACTGGTATTACTTGGCGAGCGCCGCTGCTGCTTCTTCTTCCGCGGCTGCGTCGGACTCGGCGTGCAGGTTGTCGGTCAGCGGGGTCGGGTGGGCCAGTTCGCGGCGCATCTGGTCGCGGTCCAGTTCGCCTTCCCAGTTCGCCACCACGATCGAGGCCACGCCGTTGCCGACGAAGTTGGTCAGGGCGCGGCATTCGGACATGAAGCGGTCGATGCCCAGGATCAGCGCCATGCCGGCCACCGGAATCGTCGGTACCACGGCCAGGGTTGCCGCCAGGGTGATGAAGCCGGCGCCAGTGATGCCCGATGCGCCTTTCGAGGTCAGCATTGCCACGCCGAGGATGGTCAATTCCTGGGTCAGGGTCAGATCGGTGTTCGTCGCCTGGGCCACAAACAGGGCAGCCATTGTCATGTAGATATTGGTGCCGTCCAGGTTGAAGGAGTAGCCGGTAGGAACCACCAGGCCAACCACGGACTTCGAAGCACCCAGTTTTTCCAGCTTGCGCATCAGCGAAGGCAGGGCCGATTCCGAGGACGAAGTGCCCAGCACGATCAGCAGCTCTTCCTTGATGTACAGGATGAAGCGGCCGATGGAGAAGCCGGTGAACTTGGCGATGGCGCCCAGCACGATGAACACGAACAGGAAGCAGGTCAGGTAGAAGGAACCCATCAGCTTGGCCAGCGGCAGCAGGGAAGCGATGCCGTACTTGCCGATCGTGAAGGCCATGGCGCCGAATGCACCCAGCGGAGCAACCTTCATGATGATGTTGACCATGCCGAAGAAGGCGTGCGATACCTCGTCGATCAGCTTGGTCACCGGACGGCCGCGTTCACCCAGCAGGGACAGCGCGAAGCCGAACAGGATGGCCACCAGCAGCACTTGCAGGATGTCACCCTTGGCGAACGCGTCAAACACGGTGTTCGGGATGATGTTCATCACGAATTCCACGGTGGACTGGTGCTTGGCTTTTTCGGTGTACTGGGCGATGGCCTTGGTGTCCAGCGTGGCTGGATCGGCATTGAAACCGTGGCCCGGCTGGATGATGTTGGCCACGAACAGGCCGATGATCAGGGCGAAGGTAGATACGACTTCGAAGTAGATCAGCGCCTTGCCGCCTACTCGGCCGATCTTCTTGACGTCCTGCATATTGGCGATGCCGGAAACCACGGTACAGAAGATCACCGGTGCGATGATCATCTTGATCAGCTTGATGAAGCCGTCACCGAGCGGCTTCATTTCGACCGCATCAGCTGGCAGATAGATACCGAGCAGCACGCCGAGCGCAATTGCGAACAGCACCTGCACGTACAGGATTTTGTAGAAGGGTTTTTTCATGATGAACCTCTTAAGTCTCCAATAGACTCATCATCGCAAACGATCTGGGATATCACCATTGTGATTATCCGCATTGTGGAAAACCACAATATAATCAGCGCATGCCACTCCAAGCCTACCTTGACACCTTCCCCGAGCTCGCCGAAGGCGTGTTCTCCCATGACTCAGCCCAGATCATCGGTGACGTAACCATCGGCCGCGAATCGTCCATCTGGTGCAATACCGTGCTGCGCGGCGACGTGAATTCGATCACGATCGGCGAATGCTCGAACGTGCAGGACTTCGCCATGTGCCACGTATCCCACAAGATGCCGTCCAAGCCGGATGGCTCGCCTCTAAGGATAGGCAATTACGTGACGATCGGCCACTCCGCACTGCTGCACGGCTGCACCATCGGCGACGAATGCCTGATCGGCATGGGCGCGATCATCATGGACGATGTCGTGATCGAGAAAAACGTCATGGTCGGCGCCGGCAGCCTGGTTTCGCCGGGCAAGGTATTGCGAAGCGGCGGCCTCTACATCGGCCGCCCCGCCATCCGCGTGCGTGACCTGACCGATGCCGAAATCGCCCACCTCCGGTACTCGGCCGAGCACTATGTGCGGGTGAAGAATAATTATCTGAAATAAAAGGTTCGCATCTCGCCGTTCAGGTCTTCGACTTTTACGGCGCGCCTGGCTTCGTCGATTTCGATGACGGGGCTCGGCTCCTTATACCAGCGTATCCAGTTGCTCACGCTCTCCCGCTGCTTCGCCCAATCCAGCTTGGTCAGGTCCGCTGCCAGCAACTGCTCGCCACCGCGGGTCAGAACGATCAACTGGTATTGATTCTGCAACTTGATGTTCGACAGCCCGACAATGTATTGCGCGTCGGGCGAGATCCACAAATACGTCAATGCTGGTGACGAATTGCTGAACAATTCCTTGCTGGAATCCACTTTGACGGCGCGAATGAAGGCCAGGTGCTCCGGCGTGCTCCAGTCATGCTGGTGTTCAACGTACAAGTCCGCCGCTTGCGCGCTCAGCCTGACCGGCTTGCGGTATTGCGCCCGGTCGGCATGGGCGGGTTGCCACAGCAGTGCACAGCTGGCGAACAGGGCGAACAGACAACGCTTCATGATTGGCCTTGCGTTCGGAGGGCAGGGCCGGACAGGGTAACACGCGCCGCAGCTGAGCGTTCGCGGCGCGGCAGGCGCATTCAGCCGGCGGTGAGTTCGGCGATGGCGTCCGTTTCGTCGGCGGCCAGCAGGGGCATGAGGCTGGATGGGGCCGGAAGCG
>DASWYX010000104.1:0-3775 GCA_036404755.1 Pseudoduganella sp. | reverse complement strand
CTGTGCATCGACCGCGTGCGCGGGCATGAGGAGCGCCAGCGGGTGGCCCTGCAGGCCCGTTTCGGCGCGCTGCAGCCCAAGCTGTCGGAAGCGGTCACGCTGATGGAAGCCAATATCGAGGAACCGCTGTCCACCGACGATATCGCCAGCCTGGTCGGCCTCTCGCGCCGCCAGCTGGAGCGCCTGTTCAAGCAATACCTGGGCAGCCTGCCGTCGCGCTACTACCTGGAGCTGCGCCTGCAGCGGGCCAGGCAGTTGCTCCTGGAAACTAATCATTCCATTGTGCAGGTGGGACTGATGTGCGGCTTCTCCTCCGGTTCGCACTTCTCGACCGCCTTCGGCACCCTGTTCGGCAATACGCCAAGGGAGGAGCGCCAGCGCAAGCTGGCGGCAAGCTGAGTATTTTTGAAAAACCTTGTCGCAGATTCAAAAGAGTTTTAGCATCCCCGCTTTTACAATGCAGTACACCTTACCTTGAATGGGGATTTGCCAAAATGAACGCCAAGCTTGACACCACTGTAACCACCCGCCCTGTCACCCGGCAGACTTTTGATGAAGTGCTCGTGCCGACTTACGCGCCGGCAGCGATGGTTCCTGTACGTGGTTCCGGCCTGGACCTGTGGGACCAGGAAGGCAAGCACTACCTGGACTTCACCTCCGGCATCGCCGTGGCCGCACTGGGCCACTGCAACCCCATCATCGTCGAAGCGCTGACCAGGCAGGCCAACACCCTGTGGCACCTGGGCAATGGCTACACCAATGAGCCGGTGCTGCGCCTGGGCTTGGCGATGACAGAAGCCACCTTCGCCGACCGCGCCTTCTTCTGCAACTCCGGCGCCGAAGCCAACGAAGCGGCCCTGAAGCTGGCCCGCAAATATGCGCACGCCAAGTTCGGCGCGCACAAGTCGCGTATCGTGTCCTGCCTGAATTCCTTCCACGGCCGCACGCTGTTCACCGTGTCCGTCGGCGGCCAGTCGAAATACACCGAAGGCTTCGAGCCGCTGCCGCCGCAGCTGGACCACATCCCATACAACGATATCGAAGCTGCCCGCGCCGCCATCGGCGACGATGTGTGCGCCGTGATCGTTGAGCCGGTGCAGGGCGAAGGCGGCGTGATGCCGGGTAACCCTGAATACCTGAAAGAGCTGCGCGCGCTGTGCGACAAGACGGGCGCCCTGCTGATCTTCGATGAAGTGCAGTGCGGCATGGGCCGTACCGGCTCGCTGTTCGCCTACCAGGGCTACGGCGTGACCCCGGACGTGCTGACCGTGGCCAAGGCGCTGGGCAATGGCTACCCGATCGGCGCCATGCTGACCACCGATGAACTGGGCAAGACCCTGTCCGTCGGCACCCACGGCACCACCTACGGCGGCAACCCGCTGGCCACCACCGTGGCGCTGAAGGTGTTCGAGACCATCAACCAGCCGGCTTTCCTGGAGCGCGTGAAAGAAGCGTCCGAGAAGCTGATCGCCAAGCTGGAAGGCCTGGTGCGCGATTTCCCCGCAGTGTTCTCCGCTGTGCGCGGCGCCGGCCTGCTGCTGGGCCTCGTGGTGGCCGAGCCGTTCAAGGGCCGTTCCAAGGATATCCAGCGTGCTGCCGAAGCGCACGGCCTGATGGTGCTGATCGCCGGGACCGACGTGGTGCGCCTGGCGCCGGCGCTGATCGTGTCCGATGCACAGATCGATGAGGCGGATCGCCTGCTGCGTTTGGCGATTGCTGACCTGACCAAGGCGTAAGGTTTAGGCCGCGTGGGCGGTGGATCAATGAGCCGCCCTGCGCCGCACGACAACACATGCATCAACGATACATGTAGGGCGGATCATTGATCCGCCGTGCGTCCCGGCCTGCGGCGTGACACCTGGCCCGCGGCGTCAAACCGGGGCCAACACAATAAACGATAAGGAGTCCCCATGTATGTAGTCCGTCCGGTAGAAGTAGCGGATATTGCCGCCCTCGAATCGCTGGCGGCGGTGACCATGCCGGGAGTGCATACGCTGCCGAAGACGCGCGAGAAGATCGAGCAGGCGGTAGAGCGTTCGCTGGCATCGTTCTCCGCGCATGTCGACATCCCGAGCGAGGAATCCTACCTGTTCGTGCTGGAATCGCTGGCCGATCGCAAGATCTGCGGCACGGCGTCCATCTTCGCCTCCGCCGGTTCCAACGGCACCTACTTCTCCTTCCGCAACGACGTGATCCAGCAGGTCTCGCGTGACCTGAACATCAGCCACAGCGTGCATGCGCTGACGCTGTGCTCCGAGCTGACCGCGTATTCGCAGCTCTCCAGCTTCTACGTCGACCCGAAAGTGCAGCACCGCCCGGAAGCGGCGCTGCTGTCCCGTTCCCGCCTGCTGTACGCCGTGCAGGCGCCGCACCGTTTCGGCGACCGCTTCTTCGTGCCGCTGGCCGGTGTGACGGATGACAACGGCGGCTCCCCGTTCTGGGACGCCCTCGGCCGCAAGTTCTTCAAGATGGACTTCCTCGATGCCGAGCGCACCATCGGCGGTGCGCGTAACCGCACGCTGATCGTGGAGCTGATGCCGCACTACCCGGTCTACGTGCCGCTGCTGCCGGGCGACGCCCAGGCGGCGATGGGCCAGATCCACCCGTCCGGCGAAACAGCTTTCAACCTGCTGACCTCCGAAGGTTTCGAAGCGGACGAGTACATCGATATTTTCGACGGCGGCCCGATCCTGCAGGCCCACAAGCACGCGCTGCGCACCTTCACGTCGTCACTGACGCGCAAGGTGGCAACGGCCGGCACGCCGGCCGACAGCGATGCCGTGGCGACCTATGCGATCGCCACCCGTCCCGACCAGCACTTCCGCGCGGTCACGCTGGCCTGCCCGGCGCTGGAAAACACCGACACCATTGCCCTGCCGCCCGAAGTGCAGGACATCCTGCGCGTTGCCGAAGGCGACAGCGTTACCTGCGTCCGTATCTGAGAACGAGAGCAAACATATGCTAGTTGTACGCGCCATCAAAGCGACTGACCTGGACGGCCTGTTCAACCTTGCCAGCCAGGTGGGCACCGGCATGACCACGCTGAAACCCGACATGAAGATGATGGGCGACCGCGTGGAAGTAGCCGTGGCCTCCTTCGCCGAAACCATCCCGCCCGAGCAGCGCGACTACATGTTCGTGATGGAAGACACCGAGAACGGCCGCCTGGCCGGCGTGTGCGCCATCAAGGGCGCGGTCGGCCTGAACGAGCCTTTCTACAACTACCGCATCGGCACCCTGGTGCACTCCAGCCGCGAGCTGAACGTGTTCACCCGCATGGACACGCTCTACCTGTCGAACGACCTGACCGGCTGCTCCGAGCTGTGCTCCCTGTTCCTGCACCCGGACTACCGCCAGGGCAATAATGGCAAGCTGCTGTCCAAGAGCCGCTTCCTGTTCATCGCCCAGTTCCCGCACCTGTTCGAGCAGAAGATCATTGCCGAAATGCGCGGCTACCAGGCGCCGGACGGCTCCTCGCCTTTCTACGAAGGCCTGGGCCGCCACTTCTTCAAGATGGACTTCCACCATGTGGACGACCTGACCGCGCTGGGCAAGAAGTCCTTCATCGCCGAACTGATGCCGCGCCAGCCGATGTATATCGCCTATCTGCCGCAGGATGCGCAGGATGCGATCGGCAAGGTGCACACGTCCACCGCACCGGCGCGCCGCCTGCTGGAGCAGGAAGGCATGTATTACGAAGGCTATGTCGATATTTTTGACGCCGGCCCCGTGCTGCAGGCGCGCGTATCAGAACTGCGCGGCGTGCGCGACAGCG
>DASWYX010000103.1:0-8692 GCA_036404755.1 Pseudoduganella sp. | reverse complement strand
GATGGACATCCCCATTGCTGTAATTTAATCTGACACTCTGACTCAATTTCAGATTGGATGACCCACCGTGATCGCCGCGACAGACAGAGGGTTGCGGCCGCTTGCCGTGTTAGGCAATATGTCGCTCGCGGCGACGGCCGCAAAGCTCAGGGAGGGCGGGGCCGGCCTTTCGGCCCGCGCGAAGTTGCGAAAAGCAGCGTTTAGGCTTTCGGTGCCTTGCTGCGCTTGGACGCGGTGGTCTTGTGCGCCTTGTGCGTGGTCTTGTGGGCGCTGTGCTTGGCGGTGGTGGTGTGCGCGGTGTGCTTGGTGGTGTGGGTGGTGCCCTTGGCGAATGCAGGTACGGACAGAGCCAGAGCGATGGCGGCGACGAAGAGATGTTTCATGCGTGAACTCCAAGTGTGGATGCGGCAAAAGCGTGCCGTTTCGCGGAGCCATTATAGTTTCACCGTCACCAATTCGGGTGACCAGAAGTTGAATTGAATCATGCTTAATGAAAAAAAAGTTTCGCGGCGCTTGCCGCCGACGAATCCCCATGCGGATACTGAACTCGCCCGCAAGCAGGCGCGCGAGCTGAGGGATGCGCAGGTGCGCGGCGTGTCCTCGGTGCAGGAGATGCGCGTAGCAATCCGCGACTCCGCCCGCCGGCTCCCGGCGATTTCTGCGGTGCCGCGCCTTAAGTCCCTGAACGCCGAAGCTTTCCGGGCGCAGGCAGCGACGGGACTGCCTTTTCTCATCACCGGTGTGGTGGACCGCTGGCCCTTGCTTTCACTGACCCGAGAGGATTTGCGCGAGCGCTTCGGTCATGTGCCCGTGCGTGCGCGCGTCGGCGACTACATCAACACGGCGTTCGCACCGGACCGGCCGATGCAGGATATGTCGATGCGCGAATACCTCGATCTGGACGCGCCCGGCCTGCCGCCCTATGTCGGCAACCTCGAATTGCGCGAGCTGAATAGCATGTGCCACTGGCCGGCTTACTTCGACAAAATGGGCCCGCCGCGCTTCTGGCTCGGCCCGGCCGGTACGATGACGCCCCTGCATTGCGACTACGACGACAATATCTTCGCGCAAATCTGGGGTACCAAACGTATCTTCCTCAGCCCGCCGCATCACGGCGAATTCCTCTATGCCTGGGAAGCCAACCCTGTGCTTTTCGGCTCGCCCGTGAACCCGGAGGCGCCGGATTTCGATAAGTTCCCACTCGCGCGGCAGGCAACGCTGATCGAAGTCATCGTCAAACCCGGCGACATGCTTTATATTCCGGCCGGCTGGTACCACTACGTGCACGCGCTGACGTTTTCTCTGTCATCCAACCGCTGGGCGCGCGGAATGCCATTCGCGCTTCGCTCCAGGGCGTGACAAAGCAAGGATTTTTAGCGCAATTTGCCTGATAAGCTCCTGCCACGAAAGGAGTTTTAACCATGCGCAAATTAATCGCTTCAGCGTTTTTCGCGGCGTTTGCCGTGAACGCCTTCGCCGCGCAGCCCGATTCGGACGCGGTCCAAAAAGCCCAGCAGGCGGCCGAAAGCTGGCTGGCCCTTGTCGATTCCAGCCAATACTCGGCAACGTGGGATGATGCCGCGGCGCCCTTCAAGAGCGCTATTTCCAAACCCGATTGGGAAGCCGCCGTTCGCGCCGCCCGGGCTCCGGCCGGCCAGCTTGAAAATCGTGTCCTCATCTCCGCGGCATATTCCGACCATTTGCCTGGCGCGCCGGCCGGAGAATATGTCGTCATTCAATATAAAACCCGGTTTGGACAAACATCGGCAATTGAAACTGTCACTCCCACAAAGGATGCCGATGGTGTGTGGCGTGTTTCCGGATATTTCATCAAATGAGGAATGGCTCCCGGCAATAAAAATGAAAGATTATGCAGCGGGGCTCTTTCGTATTAACGATAACATTATCTCGCTTCGCTAATTTCACATAGATTTTCGCAAGAATTGTATAGCTTGCCGCGCGACGCATTACTAGAATAAGGCCAAAGAAAAATACCGGCATTTATTTTCGCGAGGGAGACTGCATTGAAATACGAGGGATTGAAGCGCCTGGCGGCGCTGGGCGTCATGATGGCGGGGGCGCTGGGTGCGCAGGCGGCCGCGCCGCATTTTGCGGTGGTGAACGATCACTTCGAGCTGGACGGCAAACCCTTCGTCATCCGGGCCGGCGAAATGCACTACGCGCGCGTCCCCCGCGCTTTCTGGCGCGAACGGCTGCAGCAGGTGCGTGCACTGGGCCTGAACACCGTGACGACCTATGTGTTCTGGAACCTGCATGAGCCCGAGCCGGGACAATTCAACTTCAGCGACAACCTGGACCTGGCCGCGTTCATCCGGACTGCGCAGGAAGAGGGCCTGCAAGTAGTGCTGCGCCCCGGCCCCTATGTGTGCGCGGAGCTGGACTTTGGCGGCTTTCCCGCCTGGCTGCTGCGTACGTCCGGCCTGCGCGTGCGCAGCATGGACCCGCGCTTCCTGGCAGCGTCCGCACGCTACCTCAAACGGGTGGCGCGGGAAGTGGCGCCGCTGCTGTCCTCGCGCGGTGGGCCGGTTCTGATGGTCCAGGTCGAGAATGAATACGGCTCGTACGGCGACGACCATGAGTACATGGCCACGATACAGAAGCAGCTGCGCGAGGCCGGCTTCGACCTGCCGCTGTTCACGTCAGACGGCCCTGATCCTACCTTGCTCGACCGCGGTACGCTGCCCGGCATTACGCCCGTCGTCAATTTCAACGGATCGCTGGACGAGGTAAAGGAAGCCTTTACGCAGCTAGCCGCATTCCGCCAGAACGTGCCGCGCATGGCCGGCGAATACTGGGCCGGCTGGTTCGATCACTGGGGCTCGCGCCACAATCAGACCAGCCCGAAACTGGCGGCCGATGCGGTGGACTGGATGCTGGGGCAGGGCATCTCCTTCAACCTGTACATGGCGCACGGCGGCACCAGCTTCGGCTGGCAGCCGGGCGCCAACAGCCAGGGCGCCAACTATACGCCCGACACCACGAGCTACGACTACGACGCGGCGATCGACGAAGCCGGCCGGCCGACTCCCAAGTTCTATGCCATCCGCAGCGCCATCGAGCGTCACCTGGCGCCCGGCGAGCGTCTGCCGGATCTGCCGAAACCGGCCGTGCCGACCATCGCGGTGTCGCGCTTCACGCTGGATGAATCCGTGGCGCTGGTCGACGCGCTGCCCAAGCCGACCGCTTCCCGACTGGCCCGCAATATGGAAGCGTATGGGCAGGGTTACGGCTTTATCGTCTACCGCAAGCGCTTTGCCGAGGGCGCGGCGGCCAAGCTGGACCTCGGCGCCGTGCGCGACTATGCCCATCTGCTGGCCGACGGCGCCACCTTCGCCACGATGGACCGCCGGCGCAACGAACATGAAACGAATATCGACCTCAAGCCGGGCAGCACGCTCGACATCCTGGTTGAAAACATGGGCCGCGTGAATTTCGGCCCGTCGCTGGCGGACGAGCGCAAGGGGCTCACGCGTTCCGTCACCCTGGGCGGCAAGCCGCTGGTGGACTGGCAAGTGTTCAATCTGCCGCTGGACGACCTGTCCAGCCTGCGCTTCGTGCAGGGCGCGCCAGCAAAGCGCGGTCCGACTTTCTGGCGCGGCCATTTCCGCACCAGCGGGCCGGGCAGCACCTTCCTCGACATGCGCAGTCTGGGCAAAGGCCATGTGTGGGTCAACGGGCATCACCTCGGGCGCTACTGGCGTGTCGGGCCGCAGCAGAGCCTGTTCCTGCCAGCGCCCTGGCTGCGTAATGGAGAGAACGAGATTATCATCCTCGACCTCGACGGCGCGGCCGAAGCGCCCAGCGTGCAAGGCTTGCCGGAGCCGGTGTTTGCGACGCCAGGCTAACTCGGCAGGCAAGTGTCACATCTCGATTGCTGCTATTTGACAAGTTAGTGTCGGGAAATCTTTCAGTCAGGCACATTCATTTTGAGAGCGATATCGCTAACATATTGATTTAATAACCTTTTGTATTCTTGGCACTGTTTTTGCTTCCTTACGCCGGCCACTCATCCAAAGGGAATATATGAACTACCTCAAAACAAGAACAGGCATGCTGACACTTGCGCTGGCTGCCCTGGCCCCGATGGCCCAGGCCGCTACGTGGACCCTGGACTTCAATAGCGCCAACATCTACACCGGCAACGCGCCGCCGCTGCTGCCGGGCAAGACCAGCCTGGACACCTGGGCCACCCTGCAATTTACCGACTACGGCACCAACTACGTCGACATCACCATGCGCGTGGCCATCGGCGTACTGCAGGCCGGCATTTATGTGAACGACTGGTGGTTCAACGGTGACGCTGTCGCACAAAGCGGTATCCTCAGCCACATCGGCGCCGCGGGCGACGTGGCGGCGACCACTGCTACCATTTGCAGCAACTGCCAGCACGGTTCCGCGTCCGGCAATTATGATGGGACCTTCCAGTTTGCAAACGCCAATCCGGGCGAGCTGGGTATTGGCCATACTTCCACTTACCGCCTGACCATCGGTTCCGGCGTTCTCAGCGTGGACAACTTCAAGCTGCTGTCGCAACTGCCGGGCAGCAACCCGGCGCCTGGCTTGTACGCGGCGGTCCATGTGCAGGGCTATAACAATACTTCGGCAAAGTCGGGCGCCTGCCTTCCCGGCTCGACCAACTGCGAACCGGCGCCATGCCTGCCCGGTACGCCTGGCTGCGGCGGCGTTCCAAATGAAGTTCCGGAGCCAGGCACGCTCGCAATCCTCGGCACCGGCCTGCTGGGCCTGGCATATACCCGTCGTCGCCGCATCGGCTGAGCCTTCCTGAGCAGCATGAAAATCGGGCCCCAGCGGCCCGTTTTTTTTTAGTTCGCCGGCTTGCGCCATGCTGCTGTGCGCGGCCGGTCGGGCTGGTAACATGGAGGAAAAAGAGGAGGGCATCATGGCGCTACCACATGCATCATCCGGGCAGGTCATTGGGATACAGGGACTGGCGGGCGAAAACCTGTCGCAGTTCTCGTCGATTGCGCTGGCGAAGACGGAGCAGCTGGAGCTGATACGTATCGTGCTGCCGGCGGGGAAGGCGCTGCCGGAGCATAGCGTGAAGGGACAGATTACCCTCCAATGCCTGCAAGGCGAGGTGGCGTTCGATGCGCATGGCCGCACCGTCATCCTGCGCGGCGGCGAGATGCTGTACCTCGAAGGCGGCGCGCCGCACGCGCTGCGCGCCAACCAGGATTCGCTGCTGCTGCTGACTATCTTGCTGAAGGATTGAGCGGCAGGCGGAAGGTGAAGCGGACGCCGACATTCGCCGTGCTTTCCAGCTTTACGGTGCCGTGCAGGATGGCTTGCACCACGTTCAGCACGATGGCCAGGCCAAGCCCCTGCGAGCCGCCGCCGACCCGCGTGGTAAAGAAGGGATCGAACACGCGCGGCAGCACTTCGGGCGCGATGCCGCAGCCATTGTCTTCATAAATCAGCTGCACCATATCGCCATCCATCGCTGCCGAAATAGTGATGCGGCGCTCTTCGCAATGCGCGAAAGCGTGGGTCACGGAATTGTCGATCAGCTTGGCGAGTACCTGTTCGACGTGGCCGGGATAGCTGTTCATCGTCAGGCCGGGCTGGATATCGACGGCCAGCTCCACATGCTCGCGCCGCAGCATCGGCCCCATCGCCGTCGTGATATTGCGCACCGTTTCTTCGAGCTTGAACAGGCGCCGTTCCTGCGCGTCCTGGTCCACGGCGATTTGCTTGAAGCTGGCGATCAGGTCGCCTGCGCGGGCGCTGTTGCGTTCGATCATCTGGCAAGCGTCGCGGCCTTCTTCCAGCAGGTGCTTGAGACCGCCCTGGGTCAGCTTCTTGGAGGCCGCCTGCGTGGAAATGTCGCCCAGCCGGTCGGCCAGGGTGGACGCGCACAGCACGATATTGCCCAGCGGCGTATTCAGCTCATGGGCGATGCCCGTCACCAGCCGGCCGACGGTCGCCATTTTCTCCGTGATGATGATCTGCTGCATCATCGCCGCGTCGTCTTCCTCGCGCTGGCGCGTGGTGTAGAGGTGCTGCAGGTCCTGCTCGACGACGTCGCGGAACTGCTCCAGCAATTGCTGGTGGGCGGGGGCGTAAGCGTGCTCCTGGCGGTCCAGGATGCACATGGTGCCGAACAGGTGGTCGTTGGGCCAGCGCAGCGGAAAGCCCATATAGGAAATCATGCCCTGCTGGGCATTGGGGCTGCCGCGCCAGTGCGGGTCCGTGAGCGCATTCGCGACGACCAAGGGGCGCCGCGTGGCCAGCACCGTCTGGCAATACGAGCCGCAGCTATGGGTCTTCCCGTCGCTGCGATAGGGATTGGCGTCGGATTGGCTGCTGACGAAAACGCGCAGTGAACCGGGCTCGGCCTTCGTGATGATGGCTGCCGGCACCTGGATGACTTGCGCCACGAGGTCGAGAATGCCCTGCCACTTGGCTATCACAGCCGGCGCAACGGCAAGCTCGCCCGGGTCGATCTCGGTAGTGTTCATCTTTCGCTTTCAGGAAAAAAGCGTTGATGAACAAATTATAGTTCAGGCGGCAGGGCCGGTCTCGACCCGCGGGTCCCGGGCGAGCAATCGTTGTACCAATTCTGCCGGTTTGTCGCCATCGAACAGCACACCGGCCACGGCATTGGTGATCGGCATCTCCACGCCCAACCTGGCGGACAGTTCGCGCACGGCTTTCGCGCAAGGCACGCCTTCCGCCACATGGCCCAGTTCATTGACGACGGTATCCAGCGACTTGCCCTGCGCCAGGCCCAGGCCCACGCGCCGGTTGCGCGACAGGTCGCCCGTGCAGGTCAGGATCAGGTCGCCCATGCCGGTCAGGCCCATGAACGTCTCAACCGAGCCGCCCAGCGCGGTGCCGAGGCGGGTGATCTCGGCCAGGCCGCGCGTGATCAGGGCCGCGCGGGCATTCAGGCCCAGGCCCATGCCGTCCGCAATGCCGGTGGCAATGGCCAGCACGTTCTTGACGGCGCCGCCCACTTCCACGCCCACCAGGTCTTCGCTGGAATACACGCGCATGGTGCCGCCGTGCACGGTTTGCAGCACGCAGTCGCGCAGCGCCGCGGACGCGGAAGCGATGGTCAGCGCGCAAGGCAGGCCCTTGGCCACTTCCTGCGCGAACGAGGGGCCGGACAGCGCACCGGCCGGCACTGCATCGCCCAGGATTTCGCGCACGATCTGGTGCGGCAGCAGGCCTGTCTCGTACTCGAAGCCCTTGCACAACCACACGATGTTGGGGATGTTCCTGCCTTTCAGCGCCTGCAGCAGCGGGCGCAGCCCGGCCACGGGGCTGGCGGCGATCAGCAGGCCGTCGCTGCCGACGTGGGCCACGGCCGCATCGAAATCGGCGCTCACGGCGAGGCTGGCGGGGAAGGGGTAGCCCTTCAGGTAATGGGTATTCTCACGGGCGGCGTCCATTTCCGCCATGGCGGCGGCATTGCGGCCCCACAGCAGCACATCGTGGCGGGCGGCCACGGCAATCGCCACGGCCGTGCCCCATGCGCCGGCGCCAAGCACACTGACTTTGCGCGGCGCGGCCGCGTTCTTATGATTATTCGGCATTGATTCAGAGGCCCCAGATATCGGCGCTGCGCACAAAGCCGGACTGGCCGTCGCGGTGGCGCACCTTGGTCCAGCCGTTGCCGGCCGGTTCCGCCAGTTCGAGCAGGACGCCCTTGTCGGCGGTGAAGACGATGGTGGCCGCTTCGTCGGCCGATGCGCGCACCTTGGCATTGGCGCTGCGCACCATCACATTGCGCTGCTTGGCGCCCAGGCTCTTGGCCTCGGTCCAGGCCAGGCCGCCATCGATGTCGCGTACCTTGACCCACTCGCCATAGGTCAGCACGATTTCCAGCGGCGTGCCGCGCGGAACGATGAACTGCTTGCTGGCCTTGTACGACGGCGCGTCGTACAGGATGGCCGGCGCGGCGCCAACCGTCCGGTAGTCCACGGCCGAGGCACTGGCGGAGGCGAGCACGGCCAGCGTGAAAGCTATCGAACGGGAAATTTTCATTGCAAAACGCATGTCTATAAATGCACAAAGGCCACTAAGGGCCTTTGTGGACAAGGAGCCGCTCGGACTCCCATGGTACAACAGAAATATTACTGCACGGTTGGAGTGCCTTCGGCAGCGGTAGCGCCGGCTTCAGCTTGCTGCTGGGCCAGGGCTTGCAGACGCTGCTGGTAGAACACTTCGAAGTTGATCTCGGCCAGGTGTACAGGCGGGAAGCCGGCGCGGGTGATCAGGTCGGCGATGTTCGAACGCAGGTACGGGTACACGATGTTCGGGCAGCCGATGCCCAGCAGCGGATCCAGCTGTTCAGCCGGGATGTTGCGGGCTTCGAAGATACCGGCTTGCTTGCCTTCAACCAGGAAGGCAACCTTTTCACCGACCTTGGCGGTCACGGTGATGGTCACGGTGGATTCGAAGATGCCTTCGGACAGGGGCTCGGCGCCTACGTCCAGGGCGACTTCGATGGTCGGCTGGGTCTGCTCCAGGAAGATGCCTGGGGAGTTCGGCTGTTCCAGCGACATGTCTTTCAGGTAGACGCGTTGAATTTGGAATACAGGTTGCAGGGTTTCGTCAGACATGGATAGCTTTCGTTATCTTGTTAAGTCTCTAATAATGCTTGGCCAGGCTGCGGACAGCCAAATCAAACGCGAGGGCTGATTGT
>DASWYX010000102.1:0-7400 GCA_036404755.1 Pseudoduganella sp. | reverse complement strand
CCTGGTCTAGTTGAGCTGACATGTATCTCGTCTCCTATCAGTTTAAAGTGCCCGACGGCTTGTGCCCGGACGGTGCTGGGTGATTATTTACTAAGACTATGGCTAAGTGTGGTGATTCTATCAGCGAATTCCTCATTTTTCAAAATATAAAAACGATTTTCATAATGCGGAATAAGCCATCCGCAGCACATATTCCCGATTCATATAGTTATCTCGGTTTGTTTCATATTTGTGGCGTAGCTCACTCGCCTAAACTCTAACTTGTCTGATAACCATCGCTTAGGCCACCATGCGTATCACCAAACTGACCACTTACCGCGTACCACCCCGTTGGATGTTCCTGAAAATCGAGACCGACGAAGGCATCGTCGGCTGGGGCGAACCCGTCATCGAGGGCCGCGCCCGCACCGTTGAAACGGCCGTTAAGGAGTTCGAGGAGCTGTTGATCGGCCAGGACCCGATGCGCATCAACGACCTGTGGCAGGTGATGTACCGCGGCAGCTTCTATCGCGGCGGCGCCATCCTGATGAGCGCCATCGCCGGCATCGACCAGGCCCTGTGGGACATCAAGGGCAAGGCGCTCGGCGTGCCGGTCTGGCAGTTGCTGGGCGGGCTGGTGCGCGACAGGATGCGCGCCTACAGCTGGGTGGGCGGCGACCGCCCGGCCGACATCATCAACGACATGAACAAGCTGCGCGAAGGCGGCATTAACACCTTCAAGATGAATGGCTGCGATGAATTGGGCATGATCGACAATTCGAAAAAGGTTGATGCCGCCGTGGCGCGCATCGCCGAAATCCGCGAAGCCTTCGGCGCCGAAGTGGAATTCGGCATCGACTTCCACGGCCGCGTCGCTGCGCCGATGGCCAAGGTCCTGCTCAAGGAGCTGGAACCTCACCGCCCGCTGTTCGTGGAAGAGCCGGTGCTGGCCGAGCAGGCCGAGTACTACCCTCGCCTGGCCGAGCAGACCGCCATCCCGCTGGCAGCAGGTGAGCGCATGTTCTCACGTTTCGAATTCAAGCGCGTGCTGGAACAGGGCGGCATCGCCATCCTGCAGCCGGACCTGTCCCACGCGGGCGGCATTAGCGAATGCTTCAAGGTCGCCGGCATGGCCGAAGCCTACGACGTGGCCTTTGCCCCGCACTGCCCGCTCGGCCCTGTCGCGCTGGCGGCCTGCCTGGCGGTGGACTTCGTGTCCTACAACGCCGTGCTGCAGGAACAGAGCATGGGCATCCACTACAACAAGGGCGCCGAGCTGCTGGACTATGTCTTCAACAAGGAAGACTTCCGCATCGAGGATGGCTACTTCTCGCCGCTGCCGAAGCCGGGCCTGGGCGTTGAAGTGGACGAGGAACGCATCATCGCCGCCAGCAAGAACTCCTCCGACTGGCGCAACCCGCTCTGGCGTCACGCCGACGGCAGCGTGGCCGAATGGTGACCGGCGCGGCGCAACTCATCGGCGCGGACTGGGGCTCCACCGGGCTGCGCCTGTTCCTGATCGGCGCCGGCGGCGCAGTGCTCGATACGCGCGCCAGCGCGCAAGGCAGCACGGCCATGAACGGCTCGGCCGAGGCCTACCGCGCGGCGCTCGATTCGCTGGCGGGCGACTGGCTGTCCGCCGCGCCGGACTTGCCACTGGTCGTATGCGGCATGGCCGGCAGCAAGCATGGCTGGCACGAAATCCCCTACGCCACCTGCCCGGCCGAAACCGATAACCTGCTGGCCGCCACCGCGCCGCTGCCGCCGCTGGGCACTCACCGGATGGCCATCGTCCCCGGCCTGCTGTATGCACCCGAAACCGCCGCGCCGGACGTGATGCGCGGCGAGGAAACCCAGATCGCCGGCGCGCTCGCCCTGCATCCCGCCCTGGCGCAGCAAGCGTGCATCGTCATGCCCGGCACCCACTCCAAGTGGGCCCGCCTGCGCGACAACACGGTGCTATCCTTCGCGACACATATGACGGGCGAGCTGTACGCCCTGCTCAACCAGCATTCGGTGCTGAACCGCCTGATGGCGCCGGCCAGTGCGCCGCAGCAGGAAGCCTTCGAGCAAGGCGTCCGCACCGCGCGCGACGACGGGCAGGCCAATCTCGGCCACCATCTGTTTGCCGTGCGTACGCTTGGCCTCACCGAACGGCTGCCGCCGGAAGCGCTGGCCGATTACATGTCCGGCCTGCTGATCGGCCACGAACTGCGCGCCGGCCTGGCGTGGCGCGCGCAGGCGGCGCTCAAGCAGGCGCCCCTGGTCCTGATCGGCGAACCCAAACTGTGCGACCGCTATGCGCAGGCGCTGGCAGTATTTGGCGTAACGCCGGACCACATTTTCGAAAACACTGCGCCGGCCGGACTGTGGGCGCTCGCCCAGCGCGCCGGCCTGCTGCGCCCGACACAGGAGTAAGAATATGTCCGATATCCGCGCCGACCTCGATCGCGCCTTTGAAGCGCTGCCGCTGGTGGCCATCCTGCGCGGCGTGCAGCCGCAGGAAGTGGAAGCCATCGCCAGGGCCGTCTACGACGAAGGCTTCCGCATCATCGAAGTGCCGCTGAATTCCCCGCGCGCGCTGGACTCGATCCGCCTGCTCAGCCGAAGCCTGCCGGCGGACGCCGTCCTTGGCGCCGGCACGGTGCTGAGCGTGAATGCAGTGGATGAAGTGCAGGCCGCCGGCGGCCGCATCATCGTGATGCCGCATGCGGACGTGGAAGTGATCAAGGCCGCCAAAGCCAACGGCATGGCTTGCGTGCCCGGCGTCGCCACCCCGACCGAAGCCTTCGCCGCCCTGCATGCGGGCGCGGACGCGCTCAAGCTCTTCCCCGCTGAATTGATCACGCCCGCCATCATGAAGGCCATGCGCGCCGTGCTGCCGAAGGAAACGCGCCTGCTGCCGGTGGGCGGCGTTACGCCGGACAATATGGAACCCTTCCGCGAAGCCGGCGCCGCCGGTTTCGGCCTCGGCTCCGCACTCTACGCGCCGGGCATCGACGCCGCCGAAGCCGGCGCCCGCGCCCGCCGCTTCGTGCAAGCCTGGCGCCGCGCCTGACAATGCGCGCTGCCCTGCTCCCGCGCGCCGCGCTGCTGGCCGCTGCGCTGGGCGCAGGGCTGGCTCACGCCGAAGTCCTGAAAGTCGACGCCAGCGCGCCGGCGGCCGCGCCGAAGAACGGCGCCATCCAGACCGGCAGCAGCGTCTCCCCGCGCGGCGAGAAGCTGGGCATCAATAGCCAGTACCTGACGAAGAACGGCCAGCCCTGGCTGCCCGTGGCCGGCGAATTCCATTATTCGCGCGTTCCCGCCGAACGCTGGGAGGCGGAACTTCGCAAGATGAAGTCCGCCGGCGTGGACATCGTCAGCAGCTACATCATCTGGAGCCACCACGAGGAAACCGAAGGCAAATTCGACTGGTCCGGCAACCGCGACCTGCGCCGCTTCGTGCAGCTGGCGCACAAGGCGGGCCTCGGCTTCGTGGCGCGCGTCGGCCCATGGGCGCATGCCGAAGTGCGCTACGGCGGCATTCCGGACTGGGTGGTCAACGCCATGCCCACGCGCAGCGACGATCCGCAATACCTGCACTATGTTGAGCGCTTCTACAACGAGATCGGCAAGCAGCTGAAAGGCCAGTTGTGGAAGCAAGGCGGCCCCGTGATCGCCGTGCAGATCGAGAACGAATACAACCTCACCGGCCCGGGCAAAGGGGAAGGCCATATCGCGAAGCTGAAGGAGCTTGCGCTGAAGGCCGGGCTCGATGTGCCTCTGTATACCGTGACCGGCTGGGACCACACGGTCTATCCTTCCGGCGCCGTGACGCCGGTGTTCGGCGGCTATCCCGATGTGCCATGGGGCGCCAGCGAAAAGAAGTCGCCGCCCAAGGAGACCTACGCTTTCCGCTTCGGCACGCGCGTAAGCGGCGACCTCGGCGCCCAGACCAAGGGCACGGCGCTCGGCACGGCCGAAACGGATATGGACAGCACGCCCTTCCTCGGCGCGGAATATGGCGCCGGCCTGCCCGCCATGTACCGCCGCCGCACGCTGGTATCGCCGGACGATATCGCGTCCATGCTGCCGGTGCAGCTGGGTTCCGGCCTGAACATGGTGGGCTATTACATGTTCCATGGCGGCCGCAATCCGCTCGGTCTCGGCGGCACCACGATGGAAGAGAGCACGCTGAGCGGCGGCTATAACGACACGCCCGCCATCAACTATGACTTCAACGCGCCGCTCGGGCCGGATGGACAGCAACGACCCGTGCTGGCGCGGCTGCGTCCCTTCCACTACTTCCTGCAGGACTTCGGCGCGCGCCAGGCGCCAATGACCGTGCGCAAACCCGACGTCACGCCTTCCGCGCTGAAGGACCTGGTCACGCCGCGCTGGTCCTTCCGCGGCCAGGGCGAGCGCGGCTTCGTCTTCATGAGCAATCATGTGCGGCAGTATCCGATGGCCGTGCAGCGCGCCGTGCAGTTCGACATCAGGCTGCCCGGCGGCGGCCTGCGCTTCCCCCAGCAGCCTTTCGACGTGGCCGACGGCGCCTACTTCATCTGGCCGGTCAACTTCGATCTCGACGGCACGCGGCTGGAATATGCGACTGCACAGCCGGTCGCCCGGCTGGATGCGGGCAAGGACGGCATCTTCTATGTCTTCAGCGCCAGCGCGGGCATTCCGGTCGAAATGTCGCTGGAGCCGGCGGCCGCGGGGTGGCTGGAGGCACAGGGCGGTGCTTCCGGCGTGTCCGGCCTCGCCACCGCAAGCACCGGGCCGCGCATTGCGCCGGGCGCCGAGCGCGTGGTCGTCAGCGGCATCACGCCGGGCGCTGCGCCGGCATTCACGCTGCGCAAGCCGTCCGCGCGGCCGGTGTCGGTGCTCGTGCTGACGCCGGAGCAGACCGCGCAACTGGCCATTGGCGACTTCGCCGGCCAGCGCCGCCTGGTGCTGAGCGCCCAGCAGCCCTACTTCGCCGACGGCAGACTCGAACTGCGTTCCGCCGGCCAGCCGCGTTTCCGCTTCGCCGTGTTCCCTGCGCTGGGCAGCGCGCCCAAGGCTGGCGCCAGGCTAACGTCCGCGGGGCACGACGGCTTGTTCCAGGTCTTTGAAGCGGCCGTGCCCCAGCAAACGATCGAAGCCAGCGTGATGCCGCTGCGCCCCGCCCAGCCGATGCCGCCGCCTTTACGCGGCGGGAATGCGAAAGCCGCAGTGCAGCCTGTCCCGGAAACCTGGTCGCGCGCCGCGGCCTGGCGCGTCAAGCTTGGCGGGGCCGCGCCGGCCGGTCTGGACGCCGCGCTGCTCGATATCGATTTCACCGGCGATATCGCGCGCCTGCACCAAGGCGCCCGCTGGCTGGACGACTGGTATTACAACGGCCAGCGCTGGCAATATGACCTGGGCAATGCCCGGCTCGGCCCCGGCGCGGGGCTGACCGTGAGCGTGCTGCCGCTGCGCGCGGATGCCCCTGTCTATCTGCCCGAACAGGCTTTGCCCAATTTCGCGGGACAGCCGCAGGTGGCGTCTATCGGCAAGGTTAGCGTTATCCCCGTATACAAGCTGTCTGTCGGCCCATGAACCTAAAACCGGGTCAGACCCGGTTTTAGGTTTAGCTATGCAAATTCGATATACATTATTAATCAATCCACATAAGTCCGATATGTCACTTATGTGTAAAGTGAACAAAACAAAGCATGGAGACAACCGTGAGTGATGTGATGAAGCTTGCCGTCGAACAGAGCGCGCAGCTGGGCGAAGGGTTGCTGTGGGACGCGCGCACCAGCCGCTGGTGGTGGACCGATATCGAATCCGCCACGATCCATTCCTGGGCCGACGGCGAACCAGGCCCGCACACCTACCGTGTGCCGGACCGCACCGGCTCCATGGCCCTATGCAAATCCGGCCGTATCCTGCTCGGCACGGCCAAGCAACTCTCCTTCGCCGGCCCGCCCAACGGCGGCAATCCGGAAGGCGCGCCGCTGCAGCCGGTGCGCGCCGCCGTGCCGGTGGACGCCATCGAGCCGCGCACCCGCGTCAACGATGGCCGCACCGACCGCAGCGGCAATTTCGTCTTCGGCACGCTGAACGAAGCGGCCGAAAAACGCCCCATCGGCAGCTTCTACCAGTACTCGCTGGCGCACGGCCTGCGCCGCCTGGCCCTGCCCTCCGTCGCCATCGCCAACAGTACCTGCTTCAGCCCCGATGGCAGGACCATGTACTTCACCGACACCACCACGCGCCGCATCATGCAGTGCGACTACGATGCCGACTCGGGCCGCGTCGCCAACGTGCGCCTGTTCGTGGAAACCGACCTGCCCAACGCCTGGCCGGACGGCTCGGTCATCGACCGCAATGGCTGCCTGTGGAACGCGCAATGGGGCGCCGCCCGCGTGGTGCAGTACTCGCCGCAGGGTGAACTGATGCGCAGCTTCAGCCTGCCCGCGAAGAACCCGACCTGCCCCGCTTTCGGCGGCGCGAACCTGGACCAGCTGATGGTGACCACCGCCCGCGTTGAAAACACGCGTTCGGAACTGGAGCAGATGCCGCTGTCCGGCAGCCTGTTCACCATCAACATCGGCGAGCCGCTCGGCATCGTGGACGCGCTGTTCAATGACGACGGCCTTGAAGCGGCATCAAAATAACCATAGCGAGACACCATGAAGACACCGACCGCACGCCGCCGCCTGCTGGCAGCTGCCGCCATCGCCTGCACGCTGGGCATGGGCGCAGCCCACGCCGCAGATCCGGTAAAGATCGGATTCCTCGTCAAGCAGGCGGAGGAACCGTGGTTCCAGGATGAATGGCGCTACGCCGAACAGGCGGCGAAGGAAAAGGGCTTCACCCTGGTGAAGATCGGTGTGCCGAACGGTGAAAAAACGCTGGCGGCGATCGACAACCTGGCCGCGCAAAAGGCGCAGGGTTTCGTGATCTGCGCTCCGGACGTGAAACTGGGCACCGCCATCGCGCGTGCCGCCAAGCGCAACAACCTGAAAATCATGTCGGTCGACGATCAGCTGGTGGACGGCGCCGGCAAGCCGATTCCAACCATTCCGCACATGGGCATCTCCGGCTACGACATCGGCCAGCAAGTCGGCAAGGCGCTGGCGGAGGAGATCAGGAAGCGCGGCTGGAAAATGGAGGAAGTGGGCGCGCTGCGCATCGCCTACGACCAACTGCCGACCGCGAAAGCCCGCACCACGGGCGCCGCCGACGCGCTGAAAGCCGCCGGCCTGCCTGCCGCCAACGTGGTCGACGCGCCGCAAGCGAAGACCGACACGGAAAACGCCTACAACGCCGCCAATATTGCGCTGACCAAGAACGCAAAGTTCAAGCACTGGGTCGCCTTCGGCCTGAACGACGAAGCCGCGCTGGGCGCCGTGCGCGCGGGCGAAGGGCGCGGCCTGAAGGCGGACAATCTGGTCGCCGTCGGCATC
>DASWYX010000101.1:0-5110 GCA_036404755.1 Pseudoduganella sp. | reverse complement strand
AGAAAAGACTAGGCTTGAAGCTGTCGCTGAATGACCCGCGCTGGGGCAATGACAAGGATGGCAACAAGCAGGCCCAGGAGGGCAAGAAGCCCGGCGACGGTCCGCCCGACCTCGACCAGCTGTGGCGTGACTTCAACCAGCGCCTGAACGGCCTGTTCGGCGGCAATCGCAACCGCAACTCCGGCAACGGCGGCGGTGGCGGCGGCAATGGCAACGACCTGAAGGGCGCCGGCTTCACCTTTGGCGCCGTCGCTTCGATCGCCGTGCTGGTGTGGCTGGCTTCCGGCGCCTTCATCGTGCAGGAAGGCCAGACCGGCGTGGTCACTACCTTCGGCAAATTCAGCCACACGACGCCGGCCGGTTTCAACTGGCGCTGGCCATATCCTTTCCAGGCCGATGAAACGGTCAATGTCTCGCAGGTGCGCACGGTGGAAGTGGGCTACCGCGGCAACGTCAAGTCCAAGCAGGCGCGCGAATCGCTGATGCTGACCGACGACGAGAACATTATCGACATCCAGTTCGCCGTGCAGTACAAGCTGAAGGACCCGGTGGCCTGGCTGTACAACAACCGCGATGCGGAAGAAACCGTGCGCCAGGTGGCCGAGACCTCGATCCGCGAGGTGGTGGGCCGCAGCAAGATGGACTTCGTGCTGTATGAAGGCCGCGAAAAAGTGGCGACCGATACCCAGCTGCTGATGCAGACCATCCTGGACCGCTATGCGTCCGGCGCCCAGGTCACCAATGTGACGATGCAGGGCGTGCAGCCGCCGGAGCAGGTGCAGGCCGCCTTTGACGACGCCGTCAAGGCCAGCCAGGACCGCGAGCGCCAGAAGAACGAAGGCCAGGCCTACGCCAACGACGTGGTGCCGAAGGCCCGCGGTACCGCCTTCTCGCTGCTGCAGCAGGCCGAAGCCTACCGCTCGCAGACGATCGAGAATGCGACCGGTAACGCCGACCGCTTCAAGTCCGTGCTGGCCGAATACCAGAAGGCGCCGGCCGTCACGCGCGACCGCATGTACCTGGAAACGATGCAGCAGATCTTCGCCAGCACGACCAAGGTCATCGCCGATTCGCGCAATGGCAATAACCTGCTGTACCTGCCGCTGGACAAGCTGATCGCCCAGGTGGCCGCCGCCGATACCGCGCGCGCCAACCAGACGCCGCCGCCGCCGGCCGCCGTGCTGCTGCCCGATAACAGCATGCAGAACTATGACGCAAGCCGCCGCGATGGCCGCTCGCGCGACACTTCCCGTGAACGGGAGAGCCGCTAATGAACCGTCTCGTATCCATCCTGATTGCGGGCTTCATCGCCCTGATGCTCCTATCTTCCACCGTGTTCGTGGTGGACCAGCGCAAGTTTGCGATCGTGTTTGCCCTCGGTGAAGTCAAGCAGGTGATCAGCGAGCCTGGCCTGCACTTCAAGCTGCCGCCGCCGTTCCAGAACGTGCTGTACCTGGACAAGCGCATCCTGACCCTGGATTCCCAGGACGCGGACCGCTTCATCACGGCCGAGAAGATGAACATCCTGGTCGATTCCTTCGTCAAGTGGCGCATCACCGACCCGCGCCTGTACTTCGTCTCCTTTGGCGGCGACGAGGGCAGGGCGCGCGACCGCATGTCGCAGATCGTGAAGGCGGCCCTGAACGACGCCATCACCAAGCGCACCGTGCGCGAAGTGATCTCGGGCCAGCGCGGCAAGGTCATGGAAGAGCTGCGCGGCAAGGTGGTCAATGAAGCCAAGCAGATCGGCGTCGAAATCATCGACGTGCGCCTGAAGCGCGTCGACTACGTGGAGCAGATCAACAACTCCGTGTACGACCGCATGAAGGCCGAGCGCCAGCGCGTGGCCAACGAGTTGCGTTCCACCGGTTTCGCCGAGTCCGAGAAGATCCGTGCCGACGCTGAAAAGCAGCGCACCGTGATCCTGGCCGAAGCCTACCGCGAAGCGGAGAAGATCAAGGGCGAGGGCGATGCGAAGGCGTCCGCCATCTATGCCGAAGCGTTTGGCCGCAATCCGGAGTTCTACAAGTTCTACCGGAGCCTGGAAGCCTACCGGGGTTCCTTCAAGTCCAAGGCGGACGTGATGCTGGTCGATCCGAACAGCGATTTCTTCAAGTACTTCAAGGCGCCCGGCGCAGGGAAATAACCCCCGCCGGACCGCTGAAAAGGGCGCCGCGCCGCGAGGCCGGCGCCACTTTTTTTCCAGTTGAGCCACGTTTTCGCGTAGAATACGCGGTTTGGCTGCCCATTTTCCGGGCGACGCCCGTGCGTCCGCATTGTTTATACTTCAATAGATTCTTCCAATGCCAAATTGGCTCTTGCCTGAACATATTGCCGACGTCTTGCCCTCCGAAGCGCGCAAGATCGAGGAATTGCGCCGCCTGATGCTGGATAATTTCCGGCTGTACGGCTACGAGCTGGTGATGCCTCCGCTGCTGGAATACGTCGAGTCGCTGATGACCGGCGCCGGCGAGGATACCAACCTGCGTACCTTCAAGCTGGTGGACCAGATTTCCGGCCGCATGCTGGGCCTGCGCGCCGACATGACGACCCAGGTCGCCCGTATCGACGCCCACCTGCTGAACCGCGCCACCGTCACCCGCCTGTGCTATGCCGGCTCGGTGCTGCACACGCTGCCGTCCGGCCTGCACGCCACGCGCGAGCCGATCCAGATCGGCGCCGAAATCTACGGCCACGCCGGCCTGGAAGCGGATGCGGAAATCCAGGAACTGGCGCTGGGCTCCCTGGCCCTGGCCGGCTTCACCGAGGTGCGCCTGGACCTGACCCACGTCGGCGTGCTGCGCGCCATCCTGGAGCAGGACAAGAGCGCCCAGAAGGACCATGACCAGATCGTGGCCCTGTTGCGCGGCAAGGATGTGCCGGGCCTGCGCGACCTGGCGGCGTCTTATGCGCCGGCCACGCGCGACGCCCTGCTGGCCCTGCCGAACCTGTACGGCGACGTGGAAGTGCTGAAGCGCGCCCGCGCCGCGCTGCCGGAGCTGCCGGGCATCAGCAAGGCGCTGGCCGAACTGGCCGCGCTGGCGGCTTCCGCCATCGGCCGCGCCGATGTGGCGATCGACCTGGCCGACCTGCGCGGCTACCAGTACGAGAGCGGCGCCATGTTCGCGCTGTACGTACAGGGCCTGCCGAACGCCGTGGCGCGCGGCGGCCGCTATGACCATGTGGGCGAGGCTTTCGGCCGCGCCCGTCCGGCCACCGGCTTCTCGCTCGACCTGCGCGAGCTGGCGCGCCTGCTGCCGACGGCCGAGCGCAAGCATTCGATCCGCGCGCCGTGGGGCAATGCGCCGGAGCTGAAGGAAAAAATCGCCGAGCTGCGCAAGTCCGGCGAAGTTGTGATCCAGTCGCTGCCGGGTCATAACGATGAACAGGACGAGTTCGAGTGCGACCGCGCGCTGGTGCTCGACGAGAGTGGTAGTAACTGGATTCTTAAAAACTTAGGTTAAGTGTGATGTCAAAGAAAACTGCAAAGAACGTCGTCGTCATCGGTACCCAGTGGGGCGATGAAGGCAAGGGCAAGATCGTCGACTGGCTGACCGAACACGCCCAGGGCGTGGTTCGCTTCCAGGGCGGCCACAACGCGGGTCACACCCTCGTTATCGGCGGCGTGAAGACTGCGCTGCAATTGATCCCTTCGGGCATCATGCGCCCGGGCGTGGCCTGCTACATCGGCAACGGCGTGGTGCTGTCCGTGCCGGACGTGCTGCGCGAGATCGACAAGCTGGAAGCGGCCGGCGTGGAAGTGGCTTCGCGCCTGAAGATTTCCGAGGCTTGCCCGGTCATCCTGCCTTACCACACCGCGCTGGACGCAGCCCGCGAAGCGGCCCGCGGCGCCGCCAAGATCGGCACCACCGGCAAGGGCATCGGCCCGACCTATGAAGACAAGGTGGCGCGCCGCGCGATCCGCGTGGCCGACCTGCTGAACGCCGAGCGTTTCGCCGAGAAGCTGAAAGAGAACCTGGACTACCACAACTTCGTGCTGGAAAACTATCTGAAGGCGCCGAAGATCGATTACCAGAAGACCCTGGACGACGCGCTGGCCTACGTGCCGCGACTGCGCCCGATGGTGACCGACGTGTCCTCCGCGCTGTACGCGACGCACAAGGCCGGCGGCTCCCTGCTGTTCGAAGGCGCGCAAGGCTCGCTGCTGGACGTGGACCACGGCACCTATCCGTTCGTGACTTCGTCGAACTGCGTGGCCGGCAATGCCGCTGCCGGCGCCGGCGTGGGCCCGGGCATGCTGCACTACATCCTGGGCATCACCAAGGCATACACCACCCGCGTGGGTTCGGGCCCGTTCCCGTCCGAACTGCCGACCGATGCCGGCGTGGGCCATCACCTGTCCGCCGTGGGCCATGAATTCGGCACCGTGACCGGCCGCGCCCGTCGCTGCGGCTGGTTCGATGCCGCACTGCTGCGCCGCTCGGTGCAGATCAACGGCGTGTCCGGCATGTGCCTGACCAAGCTGGACGTGCTGGACGGCCTGGAAACGCTGAAGCTGTGCACCGGCTATATGGTGGACGGCAAGCACGTGGACATCTTCCCGGTCGGCGCCGAAGAAGCCGCGCGCTGCGAGCCGATCTACGAAGAGATGCCTGGCTGGACCGAGAGCACCGTCGGCGCCAAGTCGCTGGCTGCGCTGCCGGCCAACGCCCGCGCTTACATCAAGCGTATCGAAGAGCTGGTCGGCGTGCCGGTGGATATGGTTTCGACCGGTCCGGACCGCGAAGAGACGATCGTTCTGCGTCACCCGTTCGAGTGATGCAGGCACGGCGGATCAAAACGATCCGCCCTACGCACATAGGGCCCCACAAGGGCTGTAGGGCGGATCATTGGTCCGCCGTTTTTTCACAAGGAAAACCAAAAAATGAGCACTCCACAATCCAACGAAAAGCACCTGTGGGTGTCCTGGGATGAGTACCACCGCCTGATCGAGCGCCTGGCGCTGAAGGTGCATGAATCCGGCTGGAAGTTCGACATGGTGCTGTGCCTGGCGCGCGGCGGCGTGCGTCCCGGCGACGTCTTCTCGCGCATCTTCGACGTGCCGCTGGCCATCCTGTCGACCAGCTCCTACCGCGAAGAAGCAGGCACC
>DASWYX010000100.1:0-3837 GCA_036404755.1 Pseudoduganella sp. | reverse complement strand
GGTCGAGCCTTCCGACTTCAGCCTGGAAGGGTACCAACACCACGCACCGATTACCGCTCCGATGGCAGTGTAGACATGGACTCCACGAGCGCGTAATACCAGCGCGCCTCGCGGGTCTTATACAACTTGTACCACGCATCGGCGGTGGCGTCCCGCCATACGCCGAGCATCTTGATCACCTCATACGTAAATTCCAGGGGCGCCATTCCGCTGGCGGTCACCAGGTTGCCGTCGCGGACGGACGGCTTGTCCTCATATTGCGCAGCCCCCGTGTAGGCCGGGCAGGACTGCTTCAGGTAGCCCAGGTCATTGCTCGTGTGCCGCGGGCCGTTCAACGCGCCCACCTGCGCCAGGCCGACTGTGGCGCCGCAGATGGCTGCGACCTTATGCCCTTCCGCCAGCGCAGAGGCGGCAAAGCGCAGCAGCGGCGCATTTGTCTCTTCATGCCAGGCATCGCTGCCCGGCAGCAGGAGCAGATCGCCGGGCGCCAGCCGCAAGTCGGACAGCGCCAGGTCCGGCGTAATCGTCATGCCGCCCATCGACGTTACCGGCGTACGGTCTATGCCTACCTTCAGCACTTCGCAGGCAAGGTCCGGCGAGCGAAAGAAGCGCCTGCTGTGCAGTTCGGCCGTCAGATAGCCGATTTCCCAGTCGGCCAGCGTGTTTACAACAACGAGATACACCTTCATGCGCTCTCCCTGTCTTAAAACTCTTCCCATTCGGTATTGACGCCGCTGCTGGCCGAGCGCTTGCCGGCCGACGCGGGTTTCACAGCCGGCGCGGCAGCCGGCTTGCGAGCAGCGATGCGGCGCGGCGCAGCCTTCGCGGAGACCGGCGCCGGCTTGGTTCGGGCAGCATCGATCACGGCGCGTGCCGCATGCGCGGCGACATTGACTTCATCCAGCTGGAACACGCTCACGGTCCGCTGCAGGGTTTCGGCCTGCGACTGCAGGGAACTTGCCGCCTGCGCCGCATCCTCCACCACGCTCACGTTCTGCTGCGTGATCGAGTCCATCTCGACGATGGCGTTGTTGATCTGCTCCAGCCCCGCAGTCTGTTCCAGTGTAGCAGAGGTGATTTCGCCCATGATGTCCGTCACGCGCTGGATGCTGGTGACGATTTCCTTCATCGTTTCACCCGCCTGGTCCACCAGTTTCGCGCCATCTTCCACCTTGCCGACGGAATCGCCGATCAGCGCCTTGATTTCCTTGGCAGCGCCGGCCGAGCGTTGCGCCAGGTTGCGCACTTCGGAGGCCACCACGGCGAAGCCACGACCCTGCTCGCCTGCGCGTGCCGCTTCCACGGCCGCATTCAGCGCGAGGATGTTGGTCTGGAAAGCGATGCCGTCGATTACGCCGATGATGTCCACGATTTTGTGCGAGGAATCGTTGATCGAGCCCATGGTGTCGACCACCTGCGCCACAACCTGGCCGCCGCGGATCGCCACTTCGGAAGCCGAAACCGCCAGCTGGTTGGCCTGCCGCGCATTGTCCGCATTCTGCTTCACGGTGCTGGTCAATTCTTCCATGGACGCAGCCGTTTCCTCCAGCGATGCGGCCTGCTCGCCCGAGCGCTGGGACAGGTCCATATTTCCCGCCGCGATCTGGCCGGAAGCGCTGGAAATCGTGTCGCTGCCGATGCGCACATCGGACACGATGGCCGCCAGATTGTTTTTCATCTTGTCCAGGGCCTTCAGCAGCGCGCCGAACTCGTTGTTGTGATACGTGCCCACGCTGCCTTTCAGGTCGCCTTCGGCCACCCGGTTCGCCACTTCCATCGCCTGTTTCAGCGGACGGGAAATCGCATTCACCAGCATCACGCCAATCGTGACGCCAATCGCCAGTGCCGCCACCAGCGCGGCAATCACCATCGTTGCCGTGCTTTGCAGGCTGCTGTTCACCGCTTCCTCGTCGGCTTTCGACGCCTTGTCGCTGTGCTCCGCCAGCGCCTTCAGGGCCGTGTCGCCAACGCGGTAGGAAGGGTTGATGTTCTTGATCAGCACCGTCTCGGCGTCGTCCCAGCGTCCATCCTTGATCGCAGCGGCGGCCTTGCGAACATGTTCGACACCGAGGCCGGCGCTCTTCGCATACCACTCCTCCGCCAGCTTCTTCTCCTCCGGCGACTTGATGGAGGCGCTGTAAGTCTCCCAGCGTTTGGCGACGCGCGCCGTGACCTCGTCCACGATGTTGAAGTGGTTAGTCAGGGGATGGTCGTGCAGCTTGGCCCAGGACAGCTCGGGATTGTGCTGCAGCGCCTGCAGGATCTGGCTGCGGCCTGTTTCCATGTCCAGCCGGATTGCGTTGCGTTCCGTGATATTGCGCTGGTCGGCCAGCGTGACATCCTTGACCATGTCGATCGAGCGGTCGGCGCTGACGATGCCTAGCACGCCGACGGCCAGCATCAGGCCAATCAGCAAGCCAAGCACGCCGATGACCAGTGTCTTCACTTTGAGGTTAGCGAACATTGCGGACTCCTTCCAATGAGATGGCGTTGAAGAAGCGATGCAGGCCGCCGCGCAGCTCTGCGACTTCGTCGAATTCGATATAGGTCACGTCGCACAGGTCATCCAGTTCCCGCAGCAGCGTGGTCTTGATGGGCGCGCCCTTCCAGACCAGGAACAGGATGGGCGTGCGCCGTCCCTTGAAGATGTGGTAGCTCAGCTCAAAGGCGCTGCTCTCGCTCATGCCGACGCGGATATTGATCAGGGCATCGGCCTGGTCCAGCAGCGCGAGCCGGTAGCGGCGGAAGTTCTTCGGCGTGAAGGGAATGCCCATCTTGCGCTCGAAGGACTGGCGGAAGGTGTCCGCGCTTTCGGCCTGGGTGCCGGTCAGGTACTCGATGGGATGCGGCAGGCCGTTGGCGCTGTCGATCAGGGCCAGGATGTCGGCAATCATGCGCTGTTCGCGCTCGTCGGACTCGGTAAAAGGCTGGCGGATGAAGAGCTTCAGCGGCGCCACGCCAACGCTGCGCTGGCGTGCCTGCGCGCGCCGTTCCGGCAGCTGGATTGCAGCGGCGGCCAGATCGCGCGCATCCGGTGCGGCGCGGCCAGCCTCCGCCGCCTGCGCCACGCGCGCCGCGCCATCGTGGCCATGCAGTTCCTGCAGCGACAGCAGCCCGCACTTGCCAATGTGGCCAATCGCCTCGCATGCGGCTTCGGCGGCGGCAATGGTCGTCATGATCACCGTGCCGGAGGCCAGCGCCGCCACACGCAGTTTGCGCGACGCAGCAACCGCCGTGCGCCGTTCTGGTACCGTAATGACGGTCATGGCGATTTCGCGCAGGGCGAGCATGCCAAGCAGGGTTTCATCGTCGATCACGCACACCGGCACATCGCCGGCCTTGATCACCATGGCCGTGACATCGCTGGCGCACAGCGAGAATCCTGCCTCGTGCAGGCGGCGCGCCAGTGCCACGGCGCGCGCCTGGTCCGTCTTGCGCACGCGCAGATAGACGTAGCCCTGGGACGGCAAGCGGATGCCGGCGCCCATCTGGGCCTTGAGGAAGGCTTCGCCGAAGCTGGCGCCCGTGCCCATCACTTCGCCGGTCGATTTCATTTCCGGGCCAAGGATGCAATCCACGCCGGGGAATTTGGCGAAAGGCAGCACGGACTCCTTCACGCTGTAATACGGCGGCACCACTTCCCCGTTGATGCCCTGCTCCGCCAGCGTCTGGCCGGCCATGCAGCGGGCGGCGATCTTCGCCAGCTGGCGCCCGGTGGCCTTCGATACGAAAGGCACGGTACGCGAAGCGCGCGGGTTCACTTCCAGCACGTAGACGGTGTCCTGCTTCTTGCCGTCGACTTCGTTCTGCTGGATCGCGAACTGCACGTTCATCAGG
>DASWYX010000099.1:0-5697 GCA_036404755.1 Pseudoduganella sp. | reverse complement strand
GTTACCGACGATCAGCGCTTCCTCGATCGAGTGCGTCACGAAGAGCAGGGTAAAGCGCTCCTCATCCCACAGCTGCCCCAGCTCCTCCTGCATGCGGCGGCGCGTGAGCGCGTCCAGGGCGGCGAAGGGCTCGTCCATCAGCAACACGCGCGAGCGCATGGCCAGGGCGCGGGCGATGGCCACGCGCTGCTTCATGCCGCCGGACAGCGTGTGCGGATAAGCGTCCGCAAACTTTTCCAGGCCGATGCGCGCAATCCAGTGCAGCGCGATATCGCGCGCCTCGGCGCGAGGCAGACGCTTCGCCCGCAACAGCGGGAACATCACGTTCTGCAGCACCGTCTTCCACGGCGGCAGCTGGTCGAACTCCTGGAACACGGTGATGCGGTCCGGGCCGGGCGCGGTGACGGGCGCGCCGTCGATCGTGAAACGGCCGGCCGCCGGCGCGAGGAAGCCGCCCGCCGCGCGCAGCAGCGAAGACTTGCCGCAGCCGGAAGGGCCGAGCAGGATGAAGCGGTCGCCCTCGTGCACGTCGAAGCTGACATCCTGTGCCGCGCGCACGACACGCGCGCCGTCGCGGTACTCCAGCGTCACGCCCTCTGCGCGCAGCAAGGGGGACGAGCGGACAAGCTGCAAGGGCTGCGCCATCTCAACCTCCCTGGCCGATCGCGGGATCGTCAAAGAAATAGTCGCGCCAGTTCTCGGGCTTGTTCTTGATCGCGCCAACGCGGTGCATGAACTGCGCCAGCGTCAGCGTATTCTGCGGCGCGATCTTGAACTGCACTTCCGGGTTGCGGAAGATCTTCAGCAGGATGGCGCGATCGACCTTGCTCTTGTTGGTGCGCAGGTAGATGTCCGCCGCCCCTTCCGGATTCTTCGCCGCATAGTCGGCCGCTTCCGCCAGCGCGGAAACAAAGGCGCGATAGGTCTTTGGATTCTCCTTGCGGTACTTCTCGGTCGCGTACAGCACGGTGGACGACGACGGCCCGCCCTGCACCTCGTAGGAGTTCAGCACGATGCGCGCGTTCGGGTTCTGCGCCAGTTCCTGTTCCTGGAAAGGCGGGCTGCCGAAGTGACCGCTGATTTCCGTACCGCCGGCGATGATGGCGGCCGCGGCATCCGGGTGCGGCAGGGTTTGCGTGAGCTTGTCGAGGCGCGCGAAATCCTTGTCGCCCCATTTCTGCGCGGCCGCCATCTGCAGGATGCGCGCCTGCACGGACACGGTCACGGCGGGCAGGCCGATGCGGTCTTTCTCCGTGAAGTCGGCCAGCGATTTCACTTTCGGATTATTGGTGACGAGGTAGTAAGGGAAGCTGCCCAGCGCCGCCACGCCGCGCACTTCCTGCCGCCCCTTGGTGCGGTCCCAGATCGTCAGCAGCGGGCCGACGCCCGCGCCGGCGATATCGATGGCGCCGGACAGCAGTGCGTCATTGATCGCGGCGCCGCCGGAAAGCTGGGTCCATTCGACCTTGACGTCGACGCCCTGCGCCTTGCCGTGCTTCTCGATCAGTTTCTGCTCCTGGGCGATGTTCAGCAGCAGATAGGTCACGCCATATTGTTCGGCGATGCGGATGCGCCCTTCGGCCTGCGCGGCGCCATGCATTGCCAGCGCTGCCAGGGTAACGGCCAGTGCTCGTTTCATTTCTTCTCCTTAGAACGGTACATCGCCTTCGATGGTGGTGCGGTACATCTTGCGGCGCTGGTTTTCGGGCGTGCCGCTGGCGAGGTGCATCAGGGAGCGGTTGTCCCAGAACACCAGGTCGTGCGGCTGCCATTTGTGGCGGTAAATGTGTTCGGGCTTCACACTGTGCGCGAACAGTTCCTGCAGCAGGGCCTTGCTCTCGTCTTCCGGCAGGCCGATGATGCGCGTGGTGAAATGCTCGCTGACGAAAAGGGCGCGGCGGCCCGTTTCCGGATGCACGCGCGCGACCGGGTGCACGACCGGCTTGACCTCGTCGATCTGCGCCTGCGTCAGCTTGGGGCGGTAGGGGTTGCGTTCCTGCAGTTCGTCATACTTGGCAAGATAGCTATGTTCGGCGCGCGCGCCGCGAATGGCCGTGCGCAGCGCAGCGGGCAAGGTGTCGTAAGCCAGGTGCATATTGGCGAACAGCGTATCGCCGCCCTCCTCCGGCAGTTCCTGCGCGTGCAGGAAGGAGCCCAGGCTGGGACGTTCCTTGTACGACAGGTCCGAATGCCAGAAATGCCCTGCATCGCCGAGGCCAATCGGCTTGCCGTTCTCGATGATGTTGGAAACGACCAGCACCTCCGGATGGCCTTGCAGCTGGAAGTTGCGCAGCACGTGGATCTGCAGGGGGCCGAAGCGGCGGCTGAATTCCGTCTGCTGGCGCGGCGTGATGCGCTGGTCGCGGAACACCAGCACGTGGTGGTCGAGATGCGCCGCATGGATGCGGGCGAAATCGACATCGCTCACGGGCTGCGACAAGTCCAGGCCCACCACTTCCGCGCCCAGCGGCGCATCGAATATGCGGACATCAAAGCGCTGGCGCGCAGCGGGGAGTTCTGACAGGACGGCTGACATGGCGTGCGGTATTCGTTGATCGGAAAACCAGTCTAGGCTTCGCCGCGCGCGTTGAGAACGAATGCTTTTTGATATTAATATGCGGTTTTCGTTCGTCGCCTACGACCATGCGTACTTATTTTCATATCCTGCTCGCCGCAGCCGCCATCGCCGCCCTGGTCTGGTCCGGCATCTCACCCTATGACCGTGCGACCTGGGTGATGGAAGTTGCCCCTGTGCTGATCGCGCTGCCGCTGCTGGCGCTCACCTACCGGCGCCTGCGCCTGACCGACTTGCTGTATGTGCTGATCCTGCTGCATGCGATCGTGCTGATGGTGGGCGGCGCCTACACTTATGCGCGCGTGCCTTTCGGCTTCGACCTGCAGCACTGGCTGGGCCTCTCGCGCAACCCTTACGACAAGATCGGCCACTTCATGCAAGGCTTCGTGCCCGCCCTGGTGGCGCGCGAGATCCTTCTGCGCGGACGGTACATCGCGGCCGGCAGGATGCTGGCATTTGTCGTCATCTGCATCGTCATGGCGATCAGCGCCTGGTATGAGCTGATCGAATGGGGCGCGGCGGTGGCGATGGGCCAGGGCGCGGACGAATTCCTCGGCACGCAGGGCGACCCGTGGGATACGCAATCGGATATGTTCACCGCCTTCATCGGCGGCACCTGCGCCCTGCTCTTCCTCAGCCGCCTGCACGACCGCCAGCTAGCTTCTTTGCCTGGCGCAGGGCTTCGGTGATGGCGTCGAAGGCGCGCTGGCGTTCTTCGCGGTCGGGGACGCGCAGCGCAAAGGCGGGGTGATAGGTGGCGATGATCCAGCGCCCGTCGCGCTCGACCGGCTGGTCGATGTAATCCTTGAGCGCCACGCTCCCGCTTTGCAGGACCGACTTCAGCGCGGTGGCGCCGAGGGCCACGATGACGTTCGGCGCCACCGTTTCCAACTCGGTCTCCAGCCAGTAGTGGCAGGCCATCACTTCCTTTTGCGCGGGCGTCTTGTGCATGCGGCGCTTGCCGCGCGGTTCCCATTTGAAGTGCTTGACGGCGTTGGTCACATAGACGGTGCGGCGATCCAGCTCGGCCGCCTCCATGGCGCGGTCCAGCAATTCGCCGGCGGGGCCGACGAAGGGTTTGCCGGCCAGGTCTTCCTGGTCGCCGGGCTGCTCGCCGACCAGCATGATGCGCGCGCGCGGCGCGCCCTGCCCGCCGACGGCCTGCGTGGCGTTCTGCCACAGGTCGCAGCGGCGGCACTCGTCCAGGGTGCGCGGCTGCTGGCGCTCCGGTTGCGCATCTTCGGGCTTGACGGGAATCGTGGAGCCTTTCCGCCGTGTGACCGCTTCCAGCTGGCCCACGCGACGCGCGCCGGCCGCCGCCTGCGTGACCATATGCGGCACCACGGCAGCTTCCGGCAGGTTCTTCCAGAAGCGCGAACGGATATGGCCGTGCATCACGTCCGCATTCAGGCGCGCCGGGTTGAAGATGCTGCGGTAATAGGTGAGCCACATGGCTTCGCCGGAATCGGCAATGTCGGCGGGTCCGCGCAATAGCGGGCCTGTGCTGTGCAGCGTCTGGCCATCCCACATCACCGTAGCATCGGGTGTGGCGATCATCCAGCTCACATTGCCCATGCGCTGCATGAAGTGCCCGGCCACCTGCGGCAGTACCTCGTGCGCGGGCTCGAACCAAGCGACGAAGCGCGGCGCGCCCTGCTCCGCGGGACGCTCGCGGAAGCGCAGGTAGGCGTGCATGTCGTGCACTTCATGCCGCACGGCCTTGGCCATGCTGTGCAAGCGGTTGCCGTCTTCGTCTGCCATCGAGATCACCTCGCGTTCGCCAAGATGCCAGCGCCACAGCACGCGGTACAGGAAGGCCCAGCGGTCGGGGGCGCGGAAGCACGCGGCGGTTTCCAGAAGGTCCATCAGCTCGCGCGAGATGCGCAAGGCGCCGCCGGCGCCGGCTGGCGCATCTCCCGCTGCGTCGAGTGCGGAGGCGGCGCCGGCAAACAGGTCGTCCGCGCCGCCAAGCCATTGTACGGATTCGGGGGCAACGCGGCGCACGATCAGTTCGCGCGCCGCGGCGCGGAAGCTGCCGAAATCACGGGCCTCGGCGGCGATCATGCGGCGGCCAGCTCCGGCCACAGGGGCATTTGCTGCTGGGTGTCCGCCATGGCGCGGCGCAGCGCGTCGGACGGCGCACTGTCGCGCGCCGGCTTGTAGTCGGCGGTCACGATGAAGGGCGCGGCCTTTTTCATGCTGCACTTCAGGCGCGACAGGTCTTCGTAGCGCACGCGCCGCATGCGCCGCAGCTCGACGATGCGCTGCGCGCTGCGCAGGCCGATGCCGGGCACGCGCATGATCATGGACAGGTCGGCGCGGTTCAGGTCGAGCGGAAATTGATCGCGGTTGGAAAGCGCCCAGGCCAGCTTGGGATCGATGTCCAGCGCCAGGCTGCCATCCTGCGGCAGCAGCTCGCGCACCTGGAAGCCATATCCGCGCAGCAGGAAGTCGGCCTGGTAGAGGCGGTGCTCACGCAGCAGCGGCGGGGGCGCCAGCGGCACGGTCTTCGGGCTGTCCGGGATCGGGCTGAAGGCGGAGTAGTAGACGCGTTTCAGCTTGTAGCTGCCGTACAGCGTTTCAGCCGTGCTGAGGATGCGCTTGTCGTCGCTGCCGTCGGCGCCGACGATCATTTGCGTGCTCTGCCCGGCCGGCGCGAAGGCGGGCGACCTGGGCTCGGCCTCCTTTTCGTCCAGCTTCAGGCGGATGGCGCCCATCGCCAGCTTGATCGTGTGCACGCTCTTTTCGGGCGCCAGCGCGGCCACGCTGTCCTGGGTCGGCAATTCGAGGTTGACGCTGAGCCGGTCCGCATAGCGGCCGGCCGCTTCGATCAGGGCGGGATCGGCGTCCGGTATCGTCTTCAGGTGAATATAGCCGCGGAACTGGTGGGTTTCGCGCAGTTCGCGCGCCACGGCGACCAGCTGCTCCATCGTGTAGTCGGCGGAACGGATGATGCCGGAGCTGAGAAACAGGCCATCGATGTAATTGCGCAGATAGAAGTCGACCGTCAGCCGCACCACTTCCTGCACGCTGAAACGCGCCCGCGGCACGTTCGAGCTGCGGCGGTTCACGCAGTACTGGCAATCGTACTGGCAGAAATTGGTGAGCAGGATTTTCAGCAG
>DASWYX010000098.1:0-2366 GCA_036404755.1 Pseudoduganella sp. | reverse complement strand
TTTTACAGGGATTCGTTGGGCGGCGTTTCGACGCCTCGCCGGATTAACCGCGCAATTTGGCGAAGGCGGCCGCCATCGAGCCCTGTACGGCCGGCTCGCGCGACTGCTGCTTCTGCTGCTGCCCCATGGCGCGGCGGTCGTTGCGGTCGCCGCGCTGTTCCGGGCGCGAGCCGGCGGCCGGCGCGCTGTCGGTCAGGCGCATGGTCAGCGCGATGCGCTTGCGCTTCACGTCCACCTCCAGCACCTTGACCTTGACCACCAGCCCCGCCTTCACGACGGAATGGGGATCCTTGACGAAGCTGTTGGACAAGGCCGAAATGTGCACCAGCCCGTCCTGGTGCACGCCGATGTCCACGAAGGCGCCGAAGGCGGCCACGTTTGTCACGACGCCTTCCAGGATCATGTCCGGACGCAGGTCGGAAATTTCCTCTACGCCTTCCTTGAAGGTGGCAGTGGTGAATTCCGGACGCGGATCGCGGCCCGGCTTTTCCAGTTCCCTGATGATGTCGGTCACGGTCGGCACACCGAACTGCTCGTCGGCATACTTGGCCGGGGACAGTGACTTCAGCAGGCGGGCGTCGCCGATCACACCCTTGATGTCCTTCTTGATGTCGGCCAGGATTTTCTCGACCACCGGATACGATTCCGGGTGCACGGCCGACGCATCCAGCGGATTCTCGCTGCCGTTGATGCGCAGGAAGCCGGCCGCCTGTTCAAAAGTCTTGTCGCCCAGGCGCGGTACGTTCTTCAGCGCGGCGCGCGAGGCGAACGCGCCCTTCAGGTCGCGGTAGGACACGATGCTCTGCGCCACCGAAGCCGACAGGCCGGACACGCGCGCCAGCAGCGGCGCCGACGCCGTGTTCACGTCCACGCCCACGGCGTTCACGCAATCCTCGACGACGGCGTCCAGCGTGCGCGCCAGCTGAGTTTGCGAGACGTCGTGCTGGTACTGGCCGACGCCGATCGACTTCGGATCGATCTTCACCAGCTCGGCCAGCGGGTCCTGCAGGCGGCGCGCGATGGAGACGGCGCCGCGCAGCGACACGTCCAGCTCCGGCAATTCCTTCGAGGCGTACTCGGACGCCGAATACACCGAAGCGCCCGCCTCGGAGACGACGATCTTGGTCAGCTTCAATTCCGGGTTCTGCTTGATCAGGTCGGCCGCCAGCTTGTCCGTTTCACGGGAAGCCGTGCCATTGCCGATCGATACCAGGGACACATTGTGCTTCGCCGCCAGCTGGGACAGCGTATGCAGCGCGCCGTGCCAGTCATTGCGCGGCTGGTGTGGATAAATGGTCGCGGTATCCACCACCTTGCCGGTTGCGTCGACCACCGCCACCTTGACGCCGGTGCGCAGGCCGGGGTCCAGGCCCATGGTCGCGCGTTGGCCGGCCGGGGCCGCCAGCAGCAGGGCTTTCAGGTTGGTGGCGAAGACATTGATCGCCTCCAGTTCCGACTTCTCGCGCAGCGCGCCCATCAGCTCGGTTTCCAGGTGCATGAAGGATTTCACGCGCCAGGTCCAGCGCACGGTGTCGCCCAGCCACTTGTCGGCGGGGCGCCCGGCCTGCCTGATGCCGAAGCGGGCGGCAATGCGGTTTTCGCAAGGATTGTGCGGCGCATCCCACTTCGGCTTTTCCTCTTCGGTATCGAGGCGCAGCACGACGTCCAGCACGCCTTCGCGGCGGCCGCGCATCAGGGCCAGCGCGCGGTGCGAGGGGATGGCCGACAGCGGCTCCGAGTAATCGAAGTAGTCGGCGAACTTCTCGCCCTCTTCCTGTTTTCCTTCAACAACTTTCGATTCCACAACGCCATGATCCTGCACGTATTCGCGCAGCGATTGCAGCAGCGTGGCGTCTTCCGAGAAGCGTTCCATCAGGATCTGGCGTGCGCCGTCCAGCGCGCCCTTGGCGTCGGCCACGCCGGGGTTCTTGCCGTCGGCGGTTTCGAAGGCTTCGCGCAGGTATTTGGCGGCTTCCGCTTCCGGATTGAGGGACGGATCGGCCAGCAAGCCTTCGGCCAGCGGCGCCAGGCCTGCCTCGATGGCGATCTGGGCCTTCGTGCGGCGCTTGGGCTTGTACGGCAGGTACAAATCTTCCAGGCGGGTCTTGTCTTCGGCGTGCATGACGGCATCTAGCAGCTCATCCGTCATCTTGCCCTGTTCGGTGATCGAAGCCACGATGGCCGCGCGGCGCTCTTCCAGTTCACGCAGATAGCGCAGGCGTTCTTCCAGCAACCTCAGCTGAATGTCGTCCAGGCCGCCGGTAGCTTCCTTACGGTAACGCGCGATAAAGGGGACAGTGGCGCCTTCGTCCAGCAGGGCGATGGCAGCGGCGACCTGAACCGGCTTGGCAGCCAGCTCAAGGGCG
>DASWYX010000097.1:0-1799 GCA_036404755.1 Pseudoduganella sp. | reverse complement strand
CAGGCGTGGCCGTCGGCGCGCGCCTGCGGACCGGTGATCCACTGGCTCTTGCCGTTGTGAAGTGCCGTCATGCCATCCAGGCTGGCGGCCACCTTCATGCGCACCCAGGGCAGGCCCGTCTTCATGCGCTTGAAGAAGCCGATATTCATTTCGTGGGCTTCGTCGGCCAGCAGGCCGGTGCTGGTCTGGATGCCGGCTGCCGCCAGCGTGGCCATGCCCTGCCCGGCCACCAGCGGGTTCGGGTCTTCCATGGCGGCGACCACGCGGCCAAGGCCGGCGCGCACCAGCGCATGGGAGCATGGCGGCGTGCGGCCGTGATGGTTGCAGGGCTCCAGCGTGACGTAGGCGGTGGCGCCGCGCACATCGTTGCCGCGCCGCTGGGCGTCCTTCATGGCCTGGATCTCGGCGTGGTCCTGGCCTGCAGCCTGGGTCACGCCTTCGCCGATCACTTCACCGTCGCGCACGATCACGCAGCCGATGCGCGGGTTCGGTGAGGTGGTGTACAGGCCCTTCTCCGCCCATTGCAGGGCAAGCTGCATGCCTTCCAGGTCGCTATTGATTCGCATACTCAGTCCACGCCGGTGCACGGCGATTCTCGCGCCGGGTCGCACAGCCGCACGCGGCCCAGCATATTGATCTTGATATTGCGCTGCTGCTCGCCGATGACCAGCGTTACGGTGCCGAAATTGGAAGCCTTGGCATGGGCGGGGCGGCAGCTGCGTCCAGCAGAATTATAAGCAATGTAGGAGGGAGCCGTTGTGTCGGTGAAGCGAAAGCGCACTTCCATGCCTTTCGGCAGAGCGGCGTGGCGGCGCAGGATGGTTTCGCCCGGGTCAGGGCGGCGGTTGGCGTTGGCGTCGATCAGCAGGGTCCAGCCCTGCTTCCAGTCGCCATTGTTGGGCAGCAGGGTGACGATTTGACCCTGCGCCAGCGCCTGGGCGCGGGTTTCGTGGATGGCCGCGACCAAGTCGCTGGCGGCTGCCTTGAGCTGCATCGCCTGGATGGCCTGACGCATGTTGGGCAAGGCGCTGCTGAGCAGGATGGAGGCGACTGCCAGCGCGATCATCAGCTCGATCAGGGACACGCCACGGGCGTGCCGGCGTCCGGCCCGTGTTGAGCTCAGCGCCAGCAGCTGGTGGCGGGGCCAGTGGCACTGCGCTGGCCGGTGCTGGTCAGGGTCAGTTGTTCGCATTGGCGGTCCTGGAAATGGCTGTCGACCAGCGCGGTGCCGGGCTTGGCGACCAGCTGGATGCAGTTGCGGATATCGTCGCCGTCGCAGGCCTTGCCCTCCAGCTCGTAGGCGCTGCGGGGCGGCGAGCGTCCCGACCACCAGCGGAACTGGCGCGCCTCTGGATCGGTGGCGACGGACGAGAAGGCAATGTAAGTGTTGAATTGGCTGAAGTGGCGCTCCTGCTGTTGCATCAGCTCTTCCATCAGGCTTTGCGCTTCGGCCCGTTTGGACGAGATCACCGCTTGCTGGTATACCGGCATCGCCGCCGTGGCCAGCAGGATGGCGATGGCGGCGGCGGCCACCATTTCGATCAGGGTGAATCCGGCGTTTTGGGCGTTCATGGTTTGTCCTCGCCGGCGTCGCGCGCGCCATTGGCGGCGGCGTGCAGCTCGCGCCAGTTGGCGATTTCGCGCCAGCTCAGGCGCCCGCTTGGGCCGGGCGGGCCGTCGGCGGCGCGGCGGTACGTGGTCTGCAGCACCACTTCGGTGTCCGGACGGCTGCCGAAGCCAATCACGGTAACCCGGTAGAAAAAACCGCCGCCCGGACGGGGTAACCGTTCAGCAAGGTA